>JAIUNA010000092.1 GCA_022565265.1 Roseinatronobacter sp.
CATATGAAAGCCACGATGATGAAGGTGTCAGACCCGATCATCTTTGGCCATGCCGTGCGCGCATGGTTGAAACCGGTTTTCGAGAAATTCGGGGCAGAACTGGCCGCGCTGGGGGTAAACCCCAATTCCGGCATGGGCGATCTGCTGGCGCGGGTGAAAGACAATGCCGCGATCATGGCCGCGATTGACGAAGTGACCGCCGCGCGCCCGCCCATGTATATGGTCGATAGCGACAAGGGAATCACAAACCTTCATGTCCCATCGGATGTGATTATCGATGCCTCCATGCCCGCGCTGATCCGCGCAGGCGGCAAAGGCTGGGGGCCGGATGGCAAGGAACATGACACGAATTGTGTGATCCCTGACAATTCCTATGCGCCGGTCTATGATGAGACGATCAAATTTTTCAAAGCCAATGGCGCGCTGAACCCCGCCACGGCTGGCACGGTGCAAAACCTTGGTCTGATGGCGCAAAAAGCCGAAGAATATGGCAGCCCCCCCACCACCTTTGAAATCCCGCAAGACGGTATTGTGCGGATGATTCTGGAAGATGGAACCGTGCTGCACGAGCACAAGGTGGAAGCGGGCGATATCTGGCGCTCTGCTTCGGTACGCCATGCCCCGATTGAAGATTGGGTCAATCTGGCGATTGATCGGCAAAAGGCCACAGGCTACCGCTCTATCTTCTGGCTGGATGCGCAGCGCGCCCATGATGCAGAGTTGATCAAGCTGGTAGCGGCCATTCTGGACGCGAAGGGCGTGGCTGATAAATTTGAAATCATGGCCCCGCGCGAAGCCACCCGCGCCAGCCTTGAAACAATCACCAAGGGCGAAAACACCATTGCCATTACGGGCAATGTGCTGCGCGACTATCTGACAGACCTGTTCCCGATTCTGGAACTGGCGACCAGCGCAAAGATGCTCTCCATCGTCAAGCTGATGAATGGCGGCGGGCTGTTTGAAACCGGCGCGGGCGGCTCTGCCCCCAAGCATGTGCAGCAGTTGATGGAGCAAAACCACCTGCGCTGGGATAGCCTTGGCGAATTCTGCGCACTTGGTGAAAGCTTCAAATTTCTGGCCGATGCGCGCGGCAATGCCAAGGCGCGGCTTTTGGGCGAGGCCGTGGAAGCGGCGACTCAAGGGTATCTGGACAATGATAACTCCCCCCAGCGCAAGCCCGGCCAGCCCGATAACCGCGACAGCCATTACTGGTTTGCGCGCTACTGGGCAGAGGCTTTGGCCGCACAGAGTGACGATGCCGAACTGGCCACCCATTTTGCCCCCATTGCCAAGGCACTCGCGGAAAATGAAGCGCAGATCATCTCTGAACTGCGCGCGGCACGCGGCACGGCGGTTGATCTGGGCGGCTATTACCACGGCGATGCAGCAAAAACTGCCGCAGTGATGCGCCCATCCGCCACGCTGAACGCGATTATCGGGCAGTGATGATGCGCGCAGGGTGCATGCATGGCGCGCACCCTGCGCAACCGCCAAATACACCGAAACACAAGGCCCAAAACAAAAAGAGCCGCGCATAGCGCGGCTCTTTTCATATCGGACAAAGGCTGGACACCCTCAGCCCTGAATGGATTTCTTCGCCTCTGCGGCTTTCTTGATGGCATCCGATGCTTCGGGGCGCGGCTGGAAGCTGGGCGCAGAAGCAGCCTCTGGCGCTTTGGGGGCAGCGGCCCCGGCGCGGTTGGTTTGCAGCGGGTCATCCTGACGCTGAACCGAACCCTCAAAATGGGCACCCGATTCGATGGCAATGGTCTTGTGAATAATATCACCTTCCACCTGTGCCGAGGATGTGAGGCGCACTTTCAGCCCCCGCACGCGGCCAATCACACGGCCATTGATGACAATGTCATCTGCCACAATCTCGCCGCGGATTGTGGCGCTTTCGCCCACTGTCAGCAGATGCGCGCGAATATCGCCATCGACCACACCTTCGATAACAATATCGCCTGTGGTTTTCAGATTGCCTGTCACTGTCAGGTCTGCCGCCAGCACAGATGCGGCAGGCTTGGCCTTGGTCACATGGCTGGCAGACGAATCAGGCGTGCTCTGACGCAGAAAAGACGGTGTTGCCTCTACAGTCTTGGCGGGCGTCAGTTCTGCTTCAGTTTTCGGCCCAGGTTCATTGATACGACTTTTAGAAAACATGCTGTCCAGCCCTTATATACGTGATCGGATTGACTGCTCTGCCATTGACACGCACCTCATAATGCAAGTGTACGCCGGTAGAGACTCCTGTAGTGCCCATACCACCAATTCTCTGGCCGCGCGAGACCCTTTGTCCCACCCGCACATCGATCGAATTCAAATGCGCGTAATAGGTCTCGATCCCAAAGTCATGTTGAATGACGACCAGATTGCCATATCCACCCTGCCGCCCGGCCTGTTTGACAACACCGTCAGCAGAGGCTGCGATAGGCGTGCCGCGTGGCCCGGCCCAATCCAGCCCGCTATGCATGGTGTTGCGCCCGGTCAGCGGATGGCGGCGCATGCCAAAGCCCGATGTCTGGCGCACGGCCCCGGATGATACAGGGCGCGCAACGGGCAGACGATCTACCCCTTGGCGATAGGCATTCACATCGCCCATGCGCTCCAGAATCGCATTGGCGCGGGCGATATCCTGGCTTGGCCCCATCACCCCGGAGGTGGACACCGCGATCGGCCGCAAAGAGGCCGATTGCGAGGCGGCACCCTGCCGCACCAGCCTGCGAATCTGGTCGGGTGACACGCCAGCGGAACTGAATACCCGCTCCAAGGGCGCGATTACGGCTTCCAGCGCTTCTTCAAGCTGAGTGAAGATCATATGGTTACGGTCTTTGAGCAGCTCATTTTCAAGCGCCAGATGGCGGGCCTGATTGGCGGCCTGCTCTGCGCTTACACCCAGATCATGTGTGTGCTGAGAGGCGCGCTCCATCGCGGCCAAAAGGTAATCCAGCATCTGCTCTGTATCGCGGTTGCGATCTGCGGTGGTGCGGGTTGATCCGGTTTCCGCAGCAAGGGTGCGAGTGGCCTCGGCCAGTCTTGCGCGGGCATCATCGCGTTCGCGCGTAATCCGGCGCGCTGTGCTGTGAATGGCGTCGATTCCGGTTTCCAGTTCCAGCCTGCGCTCTTCCGAGGCCAGAAGCTGCATCTGCATTTCCGAAATCCGCGCCATGGCCTCGGCAAAGCGGGCCTGCGCGGCTTCGGCCTCGGAGGCGCGCGAATCGCGCTCTGCGGCCAACTGATTCAGGCGTTGTTCGTAATTGGCCTGTTCTCGCAATGCCTGATCACGCAAGCTTCCAGACCCGATCACATCCATCAGCAATATGGATGTGGCAATCACGGCCCAGGCAAAAAACACGGCCCCCCCGGCAATGCCAACGGCCTGCGAGGCAGGGCGCAAGCGCACGAACCGGGTGGTATTGTCTGATCTCAGGAACAGACGCTGCTCAGGTAACATGCGCTCCAGGCGCTTATTCACGCGAACGAGAAGTCGTTTCAAGGCAATTTTCCTGCTTAACTTTGGCGTCTTGCACGGGGTGCTGATGGAACTTCTTACGATCGTTACGCGCTACACGGGGTTACGAACACAACCACTCATGCCCCCTCGCCTGTGTTACGGGCAGGCAGGGCATCGGGCAAGTTGTTATATAGTGGTTTTCCGGCAACAGTGGGCCAGCAGCGTTTCATCGGCAGTATCTTGCCGATACCTCCCGGCAATCCCCCTCTGCACGGCGCCGAAGCGGGCAGCATCAGGCCCGAATACGGCTCCACCCTGCTATCCCCGCCCGCCTGCCCCCGCCCTCCTGCCCCCGCCCTCCTGCCCCCGCCGCCTGCGCGAACCCGCCTGCGGCTTTCATCTTGGCACAAATATCCTCAGGGGGTGAATTGGGCCAAAGGCCCAAGAGGGGGCGCGAGCGCCCCCTTTGCGACATAGGCAAGCCCGCGCCCATGCGAGGGGGAAGGGGAAGGCCGCAAAACCCGGCGCGGCAGAGATTTTCACCTCTGGCTCAGGCGGGTTCTGTCAGCGGCCAGTAGAAATCTGGCGGCAACCCGGCTTGCGCGCGCTTTTCCTCATTGAACGGGGGGCGGAGCGGGCTGTGGAAATACCGCCGCACCAGATCCAGAAACACGGGCTGCGGGTCATGCCCTTCGCGGCCACACAGGAAATTAAACCATTTGGAACCATAGGCCACATGACCCAATTCCTCGGCATAGATAATTTGCAGAGCCTCGACCGCGCGCTCATCGCCTGCGCGCTGGAATATCTCTATCATGCCCGGCGTCACATCCAGCCCGCGCGCTTCCAGCACCATAGGCACAACCGCCAGACGGCCCAGAATATCGTCGGCCGTATCCTCGGCGGCGCGCCACATGCCCGCATGTGCGGGCATCGCGCCATAATGGCTGCCCAAGGCTTCCAGACAATCGCACATCAGGTTGAAATGCTTGGATTCCTCATCCGCCGCTTTCACCCAGTCATCATAAAAGCCCAAGGGCATATCAATATCGGGAAACCGCGCGACCATATCCCAATTCAGATCAACCGCGTTCAATTCGATATGCGCAATGGCATGCAAAAGCGCAATGCGCCCCTGCTGGCTGCCGGGGCGGCGGCGGGGCACATCGCGCGGATCCAGCAATTCGGGCCTGTCTGGCCGCGCGGGCCTGTCGGGCGGGCTGGCATGACCCAGCGCCAACGGGGTGCCTGCCTTGCGCGCGACAAACCATGTGGCGGCATGCTGGCGCGACAGGGCGGTTTTGGCCCGTCCGTCTGCCATGGTCAGCACCGCAACGGCCATTTCGCGCAAGCTTTGGGTCATAGGGCGCGCACGGCCTCCAGCACGGCGCTGGCATGGCCTGCGGCTTTCACCTTGCGCCAGACTTGCGCAATGCGGCCTTCGCCATCGACAAGGAACGTGGCGCGTTCGATCCCGAAGGATGTCTTGCCATACATGCTTTTTTCCACCCAGACGCCATAACGCTCGCACAGATCGCTGTCAGCATCTGAGGCAAGGATCACACCCAGATCATGCTTGGCGACAAATTTATCGTGCTTGGCCACGGTATCTTTGGAAATGCCGATCACCTTTGCACCTGCGGCCTCAAACTCGGCAATCAGGGCGGTAAATTCCAGCGCCTCTGTGGTGCAACCCGGCGTATCATCGCGCGGGTAGAAATAGAGTACCACTTTTGAAGGTTTCAGCGCCGAAAGTGTGACCTCTGCACCGCCATCGCGGGGCAAGGTGAAATCCGGGGCCAGCGCGCCAATCTCTGCCATTGTCATCTCCCGTGTCACGAAATCGTTGCCCCTGTTGTAGCGGCTTGGCGGGCAAGTTAAAGGCCGGATGCACAACTTGGGGAATGCGCGCACCATGAAACTGTCAGAGTTTGATTTCACCCTGCCGGAAGAGCTGATTGCAACACGCCCCATGCGCCCCCGCCCCGCCGCGCGGCTGCTTTTGGCGCAGGGCGATGCTATCACAGATCGCCATGTGGCCGATCTGCCTGATATTCTGCGCCCCGGTGATTTGCTGGTGATCAATACCACCAAAGTCATTCCCGCGCGGCTGTTTGGGCAGCGCCTGCGCGACAGCGCGCAAGGGCCTGTTGTTGCCAAGGTGGAAATTACCCTGACAGAGCCGCAACCCGATGGCAGCTGGCGCGCTTTGGCCAAGCCCTTGCGCAAGCTGGCAGAGGGTGAGGAGATTATCTTTACCGACAGCCTGCGCGCCCAAGTCGTGCAGCGCGGGGCGGAAGATGTGGTGTTGCGCTTCAACCTTTCAGGCGATGATTTTGACGCCGCTTTGGACAAGGCAGGCCAGATGCCCTTGCCCCCCTATATCGCTGGCCGCCGCGCGGCTGATGCGCAAGACCGCGAAGATTATCAGACCGTTTTTGCCCGCACCCCCGGCGCAGTGGCCGCCCCCACAGCCTCGCTGCATTTTGACGCCGATTTGCTGGAACAGTTGCGCGCTATGGGCGTGGGCTTTGCCGAGGTAACATTGCATGTGGGCGCGGGCACATTTCTGCCCGTGAAAGTGGATGATGTGCGCGACCATAAAATGCACGCCGAATGGGGGCAGGTTACGCCAGAGGCCGCAGCCCAGATCATGGCCACCCATGCCAGTGGCGGGCGCGTGATCGCCGTGGGCACAACTGCACTTCGCCTGATCGAAACTGCCGCCACCGGCCCCGGCCAGATTGGCGCATGGTCGGGCAAGACAGATATCTTCATCACCCCCGGTTTTCGCTTTCAGCTTGCGCATGGGCTGATGACAAATTTCCACCTGCCGAAATCAACCCTGATGATGCTGGTTTCCGCCCTGATGGGGCGCGAGAGGATCATGGATATCTACGCCCATGCAATTGCCCAGCGCTACAGGTTCTTTTCCTATGGGGATTCCTCGCTGCTTTTGCCCTGAGCGCGACAGAGGGTGTCGTTTCTGTCATAGTGGGGTTAGGGTGCGGCGCCTAAGCTGCCTGCAACCCCAAGCGAAGGACACGCAATGCTAAAGGTTTTCACCGCCTCTTGGGCGCTTTTGCTAGGCCTGATGTTTCTGATGGTCGGCAATGGCGTGCAAGGCACATTGCTGGGTATCCGGGGCGCGATAGAGGGCTTTAGCACCTTGCAAATGTCGGTCGTGATGTCGGCCTATTTTGTGGGGTTTCTGTTCGGCTCGCGCATGGCGCCGGAAATGATCCGCCGGGTGGGGCATGTGCGGGTTTTTGCGGCACTTGGCTCTCTGATCTCGGCGGTGCTGGTGCTGTATGCCGCGATTCCCGATTGGATAATCTGGGCGCTGTTGCGGGTGCTGATCGGGTTTTGTTTCTCTGGGGTCTATGTCACGGCGGAAAGCTGGCTGAACAACACTGCCAGCAATGAAAATCGCGGGCAGGCGCTATCACTTTATATGATCGTGCAGATGCTGGGGATCATTTCCGCGCAGGCATTGATAAACTTTGCCGATCCTGCGGGGTATTTGCTGTTTATTATCCCGTCGGTTCTGGTGTCGCTGGCCTTTGCGCCGATTCTGCTGTCTGTCAGCCCCGCACCCACATTCGGGACAACGCGCTCTATGTCCATCCGCGAGCTTTACAATGTCTCGCCTCTTGGTGTGGTGGGGATTTTCCTGATGGGTGGTGTCTTTGCTGCCATGTTTGGCATGACCGCAGTCTGGGGCACAGAGGCGGGGCTAAGCGTGCTGGAAATCTCTGTCTTCACAGGGGCAATCTATTTTGGCGGGCTGGTGTTTCAGTATCCTATCGGCTGGCTGTCTGACAGGATGGACAGGCGCAAATTGCTTGTCATCGTATCGCTGATTGGCGTGGCCGGGGGGGCGCTGGCGGTGCTGTTTGATCTGCCCTTTATCGGGCTGGTGGGCGTGGCGCTGATAATCGGGGGCATTTCCAACCCGCTGTATTCGCTGCTGGTGGCTTATACGAATGATTATCTGGATGGCGATCAGATGGCCGCGGCCTCTGGTGGGCTGCTGTTTGTCAATGGCGTTGGCGCAATCCTTGGGCCGCTGGCCATTGGCTGGCTGATGGGGATTATCGGGCCATCGGGGTTTTTCCTGTTCATCATCGTGCTGATGATGATGCTTGTGGTCTATGCCAGCTGGCGCATGACGCAACGCCCTTCTGTGCCCGTGTCCGAAACAGGGCCATTCGCGCCAGTCTCGCCCGTGGTCTCGGCGGCCACGGTGGAGGCTGTTTATTCCGAACTGACAGAACAACAGGCCGAACAACAGGCCGACTCTGGGCCGGCATAGTGGCATTTCGGCACCCTTCCCCACCCTCGCGCTTTTGTCAGGGCGAAATCCTTGTGAACCGTGCCAAACACTGGCACGCTTAATTATTATGCAACTATTGCAGGTGAGGAATATGACAACGGTTGATGAAGTGATCCGCTTCTGGGTGGAGGAGGTGGGGCCAGAAGGATGGTATGCATCCGATCCCGCACTGGATGCACGCATCGCGGAAAAATTTGGGGCGCTTTGGGAAAAGGCACGGGAGGGGCGGCTGGCAAGCTGGACATCCTGCGCACGCGGCGCGCTGGCCTTCATCATTGTGACAGACCAGTTCCCGCGCAATATGTACCGCGAAGATAGCCGGGCCTTTGCCACCGATGATCTGGCCCGCCGCGTGGCCGCGCGCGCCTGCCATCTGGGCTTTGACCGTCAGACCCCAGAGCCAGAGCGGCAATTCTTCTACCTGCCACTGATGCATTCCGAAAGTCAGATGGATCAGGATCGCGCCGTGCGTATGTTCCTGTTGCGCATGCCCGAAACAGGCGCGGATAACTTGCTGCATGCGCGCGCCCATCGCGCCGTGATCCGCGAATTTGGGCGCTTCCCCTATCGCAACGCCGCCCTTGGCCGCCCCAGCACACCGGGCGAGCAAAACTTGCTGGCGCGTGGCGGCTATGGCGCCACGGTAGAGGCGCTGAAACAGGCGGCCTGACGCTGCCCTGCCATGCACAGGGTGCATGGCAGGCTTTCCTGCTTTGCGTTGCGACAACCGGAAAAATAGTTTAATGCCAAACTAGTTTTGCACGGGGCGCGACGGGAGGAAATCGCATGGCTGCCAGATCGTTTGATGTTGTTGTTATCGGGGCTGGGCCGGGGGGCTATGTGGCCGCGATCCGCGCCGCCCAGCTTGGGAAATCTGTGGCCATTGTGGAGCGCGAGCATCTGGGCGGGATTTGCCTGAATTGGGGCTGCATTCCTACCAAGGCGCTGTTGCGCTCTGCCGAAGTGTTCCACCTGATGCACCGAGCCAAGGAATTTGGCCTGAGTGCCGATAATATCAGCTATGATCTGGATGCCGTGGTCAAACGCTCTCGCAAGGTGGCAGGGCAGCTTTCGGGCGGCATTGGCCATTTGATGAAGAAAAACAAGATCACTGTTGTGATGGGTTCGGCCACTCTGCCCGCCAAAGGCAAAGTGACGGTGAAAACCGACAAGGGCACCGAAGAGCTGACAGCCCCCAATATCATCCTTGCCACAGGCGCACGCGCGCGCGAATTGCCGGGGCTGGAGGCAGATGGCGATCTGGTCTGGACATATAAACACGCGCTGCAACCCAAGCGGATGCCGAAAAAGCTGCTTGTCATCGGCTCTGGCGCGATTGGAATAGAATTTGCCAGCTTCTTCAACACACTGGGCGCAGATGTAACAGTGGTGGAAGTGCAAGACCGCATTTTGCCTGTGGAAGATGCCGAAATCAGCGCTTTTGCCAAAAAGCAGTTTGAAAAGCAGGGCATGAAGATATTGGAAAAAGCGATGGTCAAGAAACTTGATCGCGCCGCCCCCAAAGTAACCGCCCATATCGAACGCGGCGGCAATACCGAAACAATGGAATTTGATACTGTCATCTCTGCCGTGGGCATTGTGGCCAATACCGAAAATCTGGGGCTGGAAGCACTGGGCGCGAAGATTGACCGCTCTTTCGTGGTGACAGATAAATATTGCCGCACCGGCGTAGAGGGGCTGTTCGTGATTGGCGATGCCACGCAGGGGCCGTGGCTGGCGCATAAGGCCAGCCATGAAGGGGTAATGGTGGCAGAACTGATTGCAGGCGGCCACCCCCATGCGGTAGATCCCGCCAGCATTGCCGGTTGCACCTATTGCCACCCGCAAGTGGCTTCTGTGGGCCTGACAGAGGCCAAGGCCAAAGAGGCGGGATATGAGATCAAGGTCGGGCGCTTCCCCTTTATCGGCAATGGCAAGGCCATCGCACTGGGAGAGCCGGAGGGCATGATAAAGACGATCTTTGATGCCAAAACCGGCGAATTGCTGGGCGCGCATATGATCGGTGCGGAAGTGACAGAGTTGATACAGGGCTATGTTGTGGGCCGCGCGCTGGAAACCACCGAAGAAGACCTGATGAATACGGTCTTCCCCCCCCCTACCCTCAGCGAGATGATGCACGAATCCGTGCTGGATGCTTACGGGCGCGCGCTGCATTTCTAGGGCCTTCACCCCGTCTTCCCCGCGCGGGTGGGGAAGACGGGACAGTCGGGGGTGAAGCGCAGCGCCGTGCATTGCTGCGCTTGGGTCTCTCAGGCGCTATGCAGGCTGGCGGAAACGCCCGCAGGTGGCCGCCTCTCAGCGCACCACAGGCCCGCCAGAAAGCTTCCAATCCTGCAAACTGCCCAGATTATACACTTCGGCAAAGCCATTGGCGGCCATCACCTGCGCCGCGCGCCCAGACCGCGCGCCAGAGGCGCAATACAGCGCCACAGCCTTGTCGCGCGCAAGTTTGCGGTTGAAATGCCCATTTGCCGGATCAGTTTGCGCGCCGATGTCAGAAAGCGGGATATGCAGCGCGCCTTTGGCTTTGCCGCTTTGGCGCAATTCGCCTGCCTCGCGCACATCAATCAATGTCAGCGTGCCGGCGGCAGCGCGGGCAATGGCCTCTGACGGGTTTATGCGCTGCGCGCTGGGTCTGGGTTTGAGGAATGAAAACATGGCAGCGTCCTTTTGAGGTTTGACTCTCTATGCGCCAAAAATTCAAAAATTGCAATATATAAATTCATATCTCTGCATATGTTGGCATTCCCGACAGTTCACGCCGAATTTCTGCGCGTGTTTATATTTTGTTCGCATATTTGGGTTGGAGACTCGGCGCAACCTCTCTATCTTGCGGCTTTGGGCGCGCAGCGCGCATGGGGGCGGCAATGTCGGAACAGAAATTTATCGAAGTGCGCGGTGCGCGCGAACATAACTTGAAGAATATTGATGTTACCCTGCCCCGCGACAAGCTGGTGGTCATTACCGGGCTGTCGGGTTCGGGGAAATCCAGCCTGGCCTTCGATACCATCTATGCCGAAGGGCAAAGGCGCTATGTCGAATCGCTAAGCGCCTATGCGCGGCAGTTTCTGGATATGATGCAAAAACCGGCTATGGATCATATCTCAGGCCTCTCGCCCGCGATTTCGATAGAGCAGAAAACCACCAGCAAAAACCCCCGCTCCACTGTCGGCACAGTGACAGAGATTTACGATTACATGCGCTTGCTGTTCGCCCGTGCAGGCACGCCCTATAGCCCCGCAACAGGCCAGCCGATTGAAGCGCAGCAAGTGCAGGATATGGTAGATCGCATCATGGAGATGCCAGAGGG
>JAIUNA010000093.1 GCA_022565265.1 Roseinatronobacter sp.
CTATGGCCTGATTGCCGAGATCAAGAAGGCCAGCCCCTCCAAGGGCCTGATCCGCGCGGATTTTGACCCCCCTGCACTGGCGCGCGCCTATCAGCAAGGGGGCGCAACCTGCCTGAGCGTGCTGACAGATGCCCCCAGCTTTCAGGGTGCTGACAGCTATCTGACACAAGCGCGCGCGGCCACTGATCTGCCTGCGCTGCGCAAGGATTTCATGTATGACATCTATCAGGTGGCAGAGGCCCGCGCATTGCATGCCGATTGCATTCTGATCATCATGGCCTCTGTCTCTGATATGCAGGCGCAAGAGTTGGAAGATGCCGCTTTTGGCTGGGGTATGGATGTTCTGGTCGAAGTGCATGACGAGGAAGAACTGGCGCGCGCGCTTGCGCTGAAATCGCCGCTTCTGGGGGTGAATAACCGCAACCTTAAAACATTCGAGGTCACGCTGGAGACAACCCGCCGCCTGTCTGCGCTTGTGCCAAAAGAGAAACGCCTGATTGCCGAAAGCGGAATTTATACCCCCGCTGATCTGGCCAATCTGGCAGGCTATGGCGCGCGCTCTTTCCTGATTGGTGAAAGCCTGATGCGCGCGCAGGATGTGGCACAGGCCACGCGCGCGCTACTTGCAAACCCGGTGCTTCCAGAACAGGTGTAATGTGGAAAAACTGACACATTTTGATGCTGAAGGCCACGCGCACATGGTCGATGTGTCGCAAAAGTCCCATACCGCGCGAGTGGCGGTTGCCGAAACTGCGGTGCAAATGCTGCCCGAAACGCTGGCGCTGATCACCGAGGGGCGCGCGAAAAAGGGCGATGTGCTGGGGGTGGCGCGCTTGGCGGGCATCATGGGCGCCAAGCGCTGCGCCGATCTTATCCCGCTCTGCCATCCGCTGCCGATTACCAAAGTCTCGGTCGATCTGACACCAGATAGCACTTTGCCGGGTGTGCGCATCCGCGCCGAAGTGCGCACCACAGGCCAGACCGGGGTAGAGATGGAGGCATTGACAGCCGCCTCTGTTGCTGCGCTGACAGTCTATGACATGCTCAAGGCCGCAGAGAAATCCATGACCATCACCGCCACGCGGGTGGTGCTGAAAGATGGCGGCAAATCGGGCCGGTACGAGGCCGCACCATGATTACCGTGGAAGAGGCCCTCGCGCAGGTTCTGGCGCTTGTGACCCCGCTGGAGAGTGAAGAGATTGATCTCGCACAGGCCGCAGGCCGCGTGCTGCGCGCGCCCGTTTTGGCGCAGCGCGACCAGCCGCCCTTTACTGCCTCTGCCATGGATGGCTATGCCGTTGCAGAATGCGCGGGGCAGGGCGCGCGGTTGCAGGTTATCGGGCAGGCGGCAGCGGGGCATGCATTCGCTGGCGTACTTGCCCCCGGCCAAGCCGTGCGGATATTCACCGGGGCCCCTGTGCCTGAAGGGGCCACCCGCGTTGTCATGCAAGAGCATGTGACTGCGCAGGGCGAGGAGATCACACTTGATCTGCCCCCAGATGACAAAGCCCGCCATATCCGCGCCCAAGGCATAGATTTCGCGGCGGGCGACCAGCTGAGCGCGCCGCGCAGGCTGCGCCCTGTCGATCTGGCGCTGATAGCTGCGATGAATTGTGCACAACTGCGCGTCAGCAAACGCCCCGATGTGGCGATCATTGCCACGGGCGATGAACTGGTCATGCCCGGAGAGGAACCACGGCCTGATCAGATTATCGCGTCCAACGCCTTTGCCCTGAAGGCCATGGCAGAGGCCGAGGGCGCGCGCGCGCGTATACTGCCCATTGCGCGCGATACCGAGGCAAATTTGCGCGCTGTGCTGGAACTGGCCGCAGGGGCAGATATGATTGTCACCATTGGCGGGGCCTCTGTTGGCGAGCATGATCTGGTGGGGCCGGTTGCAGAGGCGATGGGCGCAAGCCGCGCCTTTTACAAAGTGGCGTTGCGCCCCGGCAAGCCCCTGATGGCCGGGCATATGGGGGGGGCGGTGCTTCTGGGCCTGCCGGGCAATCCTGTCTCGTCCATTGTCTGCGCGCATCTGTTCATGCGCCCGGCTTTGCGCGCGCTGCAAGGGCTGGGGGCCTATCCGCTGGCCACGGCCAGTGCGCGGTTGATGCATGATTTGCCCGCAAATGGCCCGCGCGCCCATTACATGCGCGCCACATTGGGGCCAGATGGCACGATTTCCACCTTTGTTGATCAGGATTCGTCGCTTATCAGCGTGCTTTGCGCCGCCGATGCACTGCTGATCCGCCCTGTGAACGACCCAGAGCGCCGCGCAGGCGAACAAATGCGGTATATTGCTTTGTAAGCGCCTTGACAGGTTTTTGGAACATTGATAGAACATCCAAAGGGGTGATTTTGTAATGTTACCTTTTCAGGAGGGCTGCAATGCTCACGCATAAGCAAATCGAACTGCTCCGGCTGATCCATACGCGGATGGAGGCTGAGGGGGTTGCGCCTTCATTCGAGGAAATGAAAGATGCGCTGGATTTGCGATCAAAATCCGGCATTCACCGCCTGATTACTGCGTTGGAAGAGCGCGGGTTCATCCGCCGCTTGGCCCATCGCGCCCGCGCGATAGAGGTGCTAAAACTGCCAGAGGCGCTGATGCCACCGGAAGCCGAGGCAAAAAAAGTTGTGCCCCTGCCAAAGCCTGAACAGCGCTCCGCCCCGCAAGGAGATGTGGTTGCGCTGCCCGTTATGGGGCGCATCGCGGCTGGCACGCCGATAGAGGCGATCAACAGTGCTGTGCGTGATATCAGCATTCCGGGCAACATGCTGCATGGGCGCGGCACACATTATGCGCTGGAAGTACAGGGCGATTCGATGATTGATCTGGGGATCAATGATGGTGATATCGTCGTGATCCGCGAACAGAGCACCGCCGATAATGGTGATATCGTTGTGGCGCTTGTAGAAGGCCATGAAGCCACGCTGAAGCGCTTTCAGCGCCGCAATGGCATGATTGCGCTGGAAGCAGCCAATCCAGCCTATGAAACCCGCGTGTTGCGCGATGATCAGGTTGCGGTGCAGGGCAGGCTTGTGGGGTTGATCCGCAGCTATTGAGGCAGGGTTATTGTGCAGATAGCCAGCGTTCTGCCAATTCTGCGCTGCCTTGCGCAAAATGCGGGGCCAAGGCCTGTGGCTCTGGCGCATCAGCATGGCTGCCAATCCATGCCAGCAACGCCAACCGGCGCAGCATTATAAAGCTGTCAATCTCTGCCTCATCCGCCGCTGAAAGAGGGTGGATTGTGCGATATCCATCCAGCCAAGCCGCTTTCAGCTCCGGGATGCTTGGGTCTGTTTCAATAAAGCTGATGGCGGCGGCGAAATCCGACAGGAACCAGCCAAAGCCGCAATCATCAAAATCAATCACCCGTGGCGCGGCGTTCGAGATAAGCAAATTCGCCAACCGCATATCGGCATGGATCAGGCCAAAGCGCGCAGGCCCTTTGCCAAAGGCCGACAGTCTGTCCTGCAACGTGCTTTCCACCCGTTCCAAAATAGCGCGTATGGCCTGATCCACATATGGCCCATTACGCCAATCTCCCCATATTGGGTTGGGGCCAAAAACAGCAGTTTCATCCCAAAGCAGGCGTTCAAATCCGTCCGGGCGTTGCCACTGGCGCGCATGCAGGTGCATCCGGGCCGCTATAGCACCAAGCTGGTGAAACGCCCCGCTCAGATCGTCGCGCTGGTCGGGTTGGCGGCCGCGAACGAAATGAAACAGCACCAGATAGCGCGGCGCGCGCAAGCCAGTTAGGGAAAATTCCTGAATGGCCTTGCCATCGCGCCCCAGAAAATGCTTCGGTGTAGCAACAACCCCCTCTTGCTCCAACGCGCCCATCCATGCCAATTCGCTTTCGATCGCTCGGCGGGAATGGTAATTTTCCCGGTGCACCCGCAGCACAGCCCGAAACCCGTCTGCCGCTTCCACCAGATACGTTACATTCTCTGAAACATTGATCCGTCGTGCCACCGCATCTGGGGGTAGATCCCATAGGGCCAGCGCCGATTGTGCAAGGTGATCCAAATGCGCAAGCATGACGTCGAATGAAATATCGGCAAATGCCATGCCCGCTTCCCTTAGCGCAAAACTGCGTTCAATGGTTGGCATACCGCCCCAAAGCCAGCAGGTAAAGCACACCCTTTGGGCATACACTCACACAGTACAAATTTCAGAATTTCTATGTAATTGCCTAAGATAAGAAAATATTTTCCCTTATTTGACAAAAATTCATCTCTTTTTCCGCCTTGCGCTGTGCTAAGTGATGACTGTTTTGCGCATGCGGCATCGCATGGAATATCCGCCGCAGCCCAAGCCCCTGCGTGCGGCCTGCGGCCCTTGAAGGGGGGCAATGGCTTCGCTACCTGCCGCAAATACGAATTGGCAGGTGCGGTATGGCAATCTCTATTTCTGGGCTAAGAAAGCGCTTTGGGCAGACAGATGTTCTGCGCGGGTTGGAGTTGGAAATCACCAAGGGCGAATTGGTTGCACTGCTGGGGCCATCCGGGTCTGGCAAGACAACACTTTTGAAAATCATTGCCGGGCTGGAATGGCCCGATACGGGTCGGCTGGAGGTGGATGGGGAAAACTGGCTGGAACTGGCCGCGCAAGACCGCCGGATCGGGTTTGTTTTCCAGCATTACGCGCTGTTTCCACATATGAGCGTGCGCGACAATCTTGCCTTTGGCCTGACAGTGCGGCCCCGTGCGCAGCGGCCGGGCAAAGCAGTGATTGCAGCCAAAGTTCAAGAATTATTGCATTTTCTGCAAATCACCCATCTGGCAGATCGGTTTCCCGGCCAGTTGTCAGGGGGGCAGCGCCAGCGTGTGGCGCTGGGGCGTGCTTTGGCGATCGAACCTAAATTGCTTCTCTTGGACGAACCCTTCGGCGCATTGGATGCCGCCATTCGGCGCGATTTGCGCCGCTGGTTGCGTGGGGTGCACGAAGCCACCGGCTCGACCACCATTTTTGTCACTCATGATCAGGAAGAGGCGTTTGAACTGGCCGACCGCGTGGTTGTGATGGGAGAGGGGCGGATTGAACAGATTGGCCATGCCGATACCATTCATGATCATCCTGCCAGCCCTTTTGTGGCGCGTTTCATGGGGGCCACAGTGGAATTGCCTGTCACATTGCAGGCAGGCCGCCCCGAAGCGGCTGGGTTGGATTTGCAGGCCCTCGCCCGCCGCGCGCTCCCCGATGGCCCGGCCACGCTATTTGTCCGGCCCGAAGATATCCGCCCTGTGCCCGATAGCGCAGCGCCGTGGCGGATTGAAAGCCGTATGTCCAACGGTGCGCATTTGCGGCTGGTCTTGCGCCATGCCACCGGGGCAGAGGCAGAGGCCGACATTCCCCGCCGTGCCGTGCAAGCCGAAGCGCTGGCCCCCGGCGCATCTGTGCGCCTGCGGGTAGAGGCAGGCGCA
Source organism: Roseinatronobacter sp. (assembly GCA_022565265.1). GTDB lineage: Bacteria > Pseudomonadota > Alphaproteobacteria > Rhodobacterales > Rhodobacteraceae > Roseinatronobacter. The sequence continues at coordinate 5,431 of JAIUNA010000093.1, forward strand.
ATCTTTCCGGCAGAGCGGCAGGGCACCGCCGCCACCACAGTTTCGCAACCCATTCTTAAACTGGAGTCGTCCAAATGAAACCCACGCTTCTTGTCTCTGCCCTTGCCCTGTCACTGGGCACAGCCCCCGCCTTTGCCCAAGATCGCCTGCTCAATGTCAGCTATGACATTGCACGAGAGGTGTTCGAGGCGCTGAACCCTGCCTTTGCCGCGCATTGGCAGGCCACTACAGGCCGCACTGTGACAATTGACATGAGCCATGGCGGCACATCGCGCCAAGCCCGTGCCATTCTGGAAGGGTTGCCTGCCGATGTCGTGACCTTCAATCAGGAAACCGATATCGAAGTTCTGGCCGAAGCGGGGCTGGTGCCCGATAATTGGCGCGAGCTACTGCCCAATGGCGCCTCACCCTGGTATTCGCTGCCTGCTTTCCTTGTGCGCGCAGGCAACCCCAAGGCAATTCTGGATTGGGATGATCTGGCCCGCGAAGATGTGGCCCCCATCTTCCCCAACCCAAAGACCAGCGGCAATGCGCGCTATACCTATCTGGCCGCCTATGCCTATGAACTGGCGCGCAATGGTGGCGATCACGCAGGCGCACAGGAATTTGTCGCGGCAATTTTCGCCTCTGTTCCAGTGTTCGATACTGGCGGGCGGGCGGCAACCCAGACATTCGCAGAGCGCAATATCGGTGATGTTCTGGTTACATTCGAGGCTGAAACAGGCGGTATTGCCGCCGAATATGCCGCTCAGGGGCTGGAACGTGTAACGCCGTCGCAAAGCCTGTTTGCGGCCTTCCCGGTGGCGGTGGTGGCGCAAAATGCCGAACGCAATGGCACAGCCGAAGTTGCCACGGCCTATCTGGAATGGCTGTATTCTTCTGATGCACAGGAAATCGTGGCGCAGCATTTCTACCGTGTGACAGATGAAGGCGTGGCGGCGCGCTATGCCGATAGCCTGCCTGCGCTGGATTTGGTCACAGTGGATGAAGTCTTTGGCGGCTGGGGCGCAATCCGGGCAGAGCATCTGGCCGATGGCGCCATTCTGGATCAGGTTTTTGTAAATCAATGAGTGTGATCGCCGCCCCCATTCGGGCAAAGCGCGTTTTGCCGGGCTTTACGCTTAGCCTTGGCACAACGCTGCTTTACCTGACATTGATTGTGCTTATCCCTGTGGCCGCATTGGTGCTGAAAGGCGCGGAAATGGGGCCAGAGCGGTTTTGGCGCATTGTCAGTTCTCCCCGCGCGGTGGCGGCGTTTCAGATAACGCTCGCCGCTGCCGCAATCGCAACCGTATTCAACGCGGTTTATGGGGTGCTGATGGCGTGGGTGCTGGTGCGCTATGAATTCCCCGGAAAACGCCTGCTGGATGCGCTGATGGATGTGCCCTTTGCCCTGCCCACGGCTGTGGCGGGCCTGTCGCTGACCGCGCTTTTTTCGGCCAATGGCTGGTTTGGCGCAGCGTTGCACCCCGCCGGAATTCCGGTGGTCTATACCATCTGGGGGATTGCGCTGGCCATGGCCTTCACCTCTGTCCCATTTGTGGTGCGCACTGTCCAGCCTGTGCTGGAAGATATGGATCCTGCCTTGGAACAGGCCGCAATCACCTTGGGTGCGCGGCCTTGGGCGGTGTTCTGGCGTGTAGTGTGTCCGGCCATTCTGCCCGCTTGGCTTGCGGGCTGCACCACTGCTTTCGCGCGCTCGCTGGGGGAATTTGGCGCGATTGTCTTTATCGCAGGCAATCTGCCCTTTCAGACCGAAATCGCGGCCCTGTTGGCCTATATCCGTCTGGAAGAGTTTGATTACAACGGTGCAAGTGCCATCGCGCTGGTGCTTCTGGGCTTTGCGCTGGTGCTGCTGCTTACCTCTAACCTGCTGCAATTCTGGGCCGCACGTGCGCGCGAGGGGGCAAGATGACCATTGCAAACCCAATCCATCTTCCCGGCCAATCGCGCATGGGGGCGCGCGTCTTGATCGGCGTGGCGATTGTGCTGAGCATTCTGTTTATCGCCGCGCCTTTGGTGTTCATCTTCGTTCGCGCCTTCGCGCGTGGATGGGAAGTGTATCTGGCCAATATCCTGCACCCGATGACGCTGCATGCCATCTGGCTGACAACCATCACTGCGCTGATTGTCGTGCCGCTGAATGTGGGTTTTGGCATTGCTGCGGCTTGGGCCGTGGCAAAGCATCGCTTTCCGGGCCGTGGCCTGCTGGTTACAATGATCGAAATCCCCTATTCCATCTCGCCGATCATCGCGGGTATTTGTTATCTGCTGCTCTATGGCCGCCAAGGGCTGCTTGGCCCGTGGTTGCAGGCCAATGATCTGCAAGTTATGTTCGCGCTGCCCGGCATTGTGCTGGTCACGATGTTCGTGACGGCCCCTTTTGTTGCGCGCGAGGTCTTGCCCCTTATGCAGGCCCAAGGGACAGAGCAGGAGCAAGCGGCAGTAACATTGGGCGCGAATGGCTGGCAGATTTTTCGCCGTGTCACCTTGCCAAATATCCGCTGGGCGCTGCTTTATGGCGCTGTTTTGTGCACGGCGCGTGCCGTGGGGGAATTTGGCGGTGTCTCGGTGGTTTCGGGCAATATACGCGGCCAGACCAATACTTTGCCGCTGCATGTGGAACTCTTGTTCAATGATCTGAATGCCGTGGGGGCGTTTGCCGCCGCATCAACCCTCACCTTGATTGCCATTCTGGCCCTGTTTTTAAAAGCGGCGCTGGAAGGGCGGCGCTAATCCGCCTCTGCCGCGCGGGCCAGAAATTCCACCAGCGCTTGACGGTCTTCGGGTGCGGCAATGCGTTGTTCTGGCATGCGCGATCCGGGCGTATAGGCTTCGGGGCCAAACTCAAACAGCTCTGCCACGGTTTGCGGTGTCCAGATGATCTCCAGCTTTTGCAGGGCAGAGGAGTAATCATAGCCCTCTTGCGTGGCGATGGGCTGGCCGAAAATAGCATGCAGGCTCGGCCCTGCGCGGCTGTGATCATCGGGTGCAAGGGAATGGCACACCGCGCAAGCCTGCCAGATTTCCGCCCCTCGGCTATCATCAGTATAGTCCGCATCTTCGGCCATGGCTTGCCCGCCAAGGGCCGTGCCATCCGTCAATGACCAGCGCCGGATCACGCCATCCGCCCCGGCGGTAAACACTTGCCCCGCATCCAGCGTCAGGCCCCAGACAGGCCCGCTTGCCGCGCGAAACATTTGCCTTTGCACCAGATCAGCGCCTTGCAACAGCCAGACCGTACCATCAATCGCGGCGGCGGCAATATCATTTCCATTCGCTGCCAGCGCCACAAGGGGGCGGTCTGTCAAAAACCGCTCTGGCAGCATCTCGCCGTTATCAGAGAAAAGCCGCAGCGCCCCTTCGGCAAAGATAACCGCCACGCGGTTTTGCGTGATTGCCAGGCCATTTGGCAAATCGGGCAAATCGGCGCGCGCCTGCAATTCCAGTGCGGTGTTCCAGCGGGCAAGGCGCAAATCCCCTCCCACGCTGACAAGATCACCGCCTTGGAGAAAGCCTATGCCCGTTACACGCTCTGAATGGGCTTGGTGAAAGGCAATGTCTTGGCTGGCAATATCCAGAAGCGCCACGCGCCCATCCCAAAACCCGGCTGCGACATGCGCGCCATCTGGGGCCACATCCAGCGCGGCGATGGCGGAAATGCCCGGCGCAGTGCTAAATTCTGGCGCGCGCCCATCGTTTTGCCACAGCGCGATGCGCCCATCCTGCCCCGCCGTGACAAAGCCGCCCTGCGGCAATAGCGCTACGGCGGTTACATTGCCATCGTGAAAGCGGGTGACATTGTGCGCCGAAGCACTGGCAAGATCCCACAGGATTGCGCGGGTATCAAAACTGCCAGAGAGTAAAACGCCGCCCCGGCTATCCAGCGCGCCCACCGGCCCACCATGGCCGACAAGGTTTTGAGCCAGTGCTGGCATGGCAAGCCATGCCAGCCCGGCCAAAGGCAAATGCCAAAGGCGCATAGGACAGATGTCCTTAGTTGCCGATCAGATTTGTTCCCGGATTATCCACCCGTGCGCCTTCGGTTGTGAAGGCAGAGTAGCTGGGCTGCTGAAAGCCGCTATCAAGGAAGTTGGCTGCGCCAAAGGCAATGATAATGGCAAAGACGATTGCGGCCAGAAAGGCTTTCATGTCAGGTCTCCTGTTAGTTTTAGGGCGGGGCTTTGGCCCGCGCCTGCTGCATTCAGCCCGGCCATCATGGCGCGGGCGATCTGTTGGTAAATCTGGCCCAAAGGCCCGTCAGGCGCGCGCGCCGTAATCGGCTGTCCCGCATCAGAGGCCACGCGCAGCGCTTGTGTTAGCGGCACAGCACCCAGATAGGGCACACCAAGGCGCGCGGCCTCTTGTTCCGCACCGCCCTGCCCAAAAATCGCATGGCTGCTGCCGCAATCGGGGCAGATGAAATGCGACATGTTTTCGATAATGCCCAAAATTGGCACATCCACCTTGCGAAACATCGTAATTCCGCGCCGTGCATCTATAAGCGACAGGTCTTGCGGGGTAGAGACAATCACCGCGCCCGCCAGTTTTGTGCCTTGCGCCAGTGCCAGTTGGGCATCGCCCGTGCCCGGTGGCATATCCACCAACAGCACATCCAGCGCGCCCCAGTCCACATCGGCCATCATCTGGGTGATCGCAGACATCACCATCGGGCCACGCCAGACCATTGCGGTTTCAGCATCCACCAACAGGCCCATGGACATGGCTTTCAGCCCGAAAGCCTGCATGGGTTTCAGCTTGCGCCCATCTGCCATGCCGGGCTTGCCATGCAGGCCCAAAAGGGTGGGCAGGGAAGGGCCGTAGATATCTGCATCGAGAATGCCAACCGTCAGCCCCTGGGCGCGCAGGGCCAGTGCCAGATTGACAGTGGTGGTAGATTTGCCAACGCCCCCTTTGCCAGAGGCCACGGCGATCACATGGCGAATGCCTGCCAGAGGATCGGGTTTTGCCTTTGGCGTTAGGGGTGACAGTTTGGGCGGGGCTGCGCGTTCGGATGTGAGCACAGCAAAAACAGATGTAACGCCCGGCAGGGCGCGCAGGCGGGTTTCCACCATGTCGCGGGTGGTTTTGAAAGCTGCGGCTTCCTGTGCCTCGATCTGGATAGAGAGGCTTATGCGCCCGCCAGTTACGCTTAGCCCCGTCACCCGGCCAGATGCACCAAGGCCGGTTCCATCAGGCAATGTCACGCCATCAAGCGCGGCGCGAACGTCATCATCCAATGTGGAAGGGTGCGCAGACATGGGGGTATATCGGGGCTATCAAGGGGGGGAATGGCCCGGCCCCTTTCAAGGGGCCGGGCGTATCAGGTGATATAGGGCAGTCTTATTCCGCCGGAGTGGAGACTTGCGATGTATTGCGCGCCTGCGAGGTTTTCACCTCGTCCACCCAAAGCGAATGGTGCTCTTTGGCCCAGTTTTCATCCACCTCGCCCGAACCCATCGCATCGAACGCACCTTCCATACCGACAGAGCCGATATAGATATGTGCAATCACGATAGCCGACAGGCCAGCAGCGATCAGCGCGTGGATAATCTGGAAGAATTGCCAGTCAGCAGGTGCGCCAGCTTCGGCAGGGAAAAGCAGCATGA
>JAIUNA010000094.1 GCA_022565265.1 Roseinatronobacter sp.
GGCCTGTCGCCCGCGCAACTGGGATTGTATTTTGGTGCCCCGGCCCTTGGCTATGCGGTGGGCAACTTTCTGGCGGGGCGCTATGCTGCAAGGGTGGGCGTAAACCGCATGATCCTGCTGGGCTGCATTACCGGCTTTGGCGGCATGGTGCTTCTGGCGGTGCTCTATCTGGCGGGACAACTTTCTGCGCCTGTTTTCTTCGGATGTTTCATCTCTACCGGGCTTGGCAATGGCATGTTGCTGCCTTCGGCCACATCGGGGATGATGTCAGTGCGCCCGCATCTGGCCGGTACGGCAAGTGGCATTGGCGGGGCCATCATGATCGGCGGGGGGGCGGGGCTGTCGGCCCTTGCCGGAGCGTTGCTGACAGCCGAAAGCGGTGCCGCGCCCCTGATTTGGCTTATGGTCATCACCACCGGGCTTGCCATGCTGCCGCTTTTCTACGTGCTGCACCGCGAGGGGCGCATTTCCGCTTGACCCGCCGCCCTTGGTTTGCAAACCCTACCCGCAAAGTTAGCTAACCGGGGCGAGGGCCAATGCCACCACAAAAGCTGTATGCCGGGGCAAAACTGCGCGAAACGCGCAGCCAACTGGGGCTGACACAAAAAGATTTTGCCGCCCGGCTTGGGGTATCTCTGCCTTATCTCAACCAGATGGAGAATAACAACCGCCCCCTCTCGACAGCCGTGGTGCTGTCGCTTGCACGCGAATTCGGGATGGATGTGACCAAGCTTTCAGCAGGCGATAGCGAGCGGCTGGTCTCTGATCTGCGCGAAGCCTTTGCAGACCCTCTTTTCGGCAAAACACCCCCTGCCCTGCCCGATCTGCGGCTGGTGGGGGCAAATGCGCCGGGCTTTGCCCGTGCCTTTCTCGAACTCCACCGCGCTTACAGACAGGCGCAGGAACAACTTGCCTCGCTGGACGAGGCTTTGGGCCGCGAAGATACCACGCTGCGCCTCAGCCCTTGGGAAGAGGTGCGCGATTTCTTCCATTACTGCGACAATTACATAGATGCCGTGGATCGCGCAGCAGAACGCTTTGCCGCCCAAGGGCGCGATGCGCTGACGCTGGCGCGCGAGGCACTGGCCCAGCGCAAGATTACTTTGCGACTTACCAATGGCCAGACATTGCGCCAGCTTGATCCCGCCACGCAAACGCTGGAAATCTCGGCCAAGGCCACACGCGCAACCCAAGCCTTTCAGATGCTGCATCAGGTGGCTTTGCTGACGCAGGCCGATTTGCTGGAGGCCACACTGGATTTGGCGCGCTTCCAATCGGACGAGGCGCGCGGCATCGCCAAGATCGGGCTGGCCAATTACTTCGCAGGCGCAGCCCTTATGCCCTATCGCCGTTTTCTGGAGGCCGCGCAATCCACCCGCCATGATCTGGAAGCGCTGGCCGATCACTTCGGCGCATCCATCGAGCAGGTGGCGCACAGGCTGTCCACCCTGCAACGGCCCGGCGCGAAAGGGGTGCCGTTTTTCTTTGTGCGCGTGGATCAGGCCGGCACAATCACCAAGCGCCATTCTGCCACGCGATTGCAATTCGCCCGCTTTGGCGGGGCTTGCCCGCTTTGGAATGTGCACCGCGCCTTTGAAACACCGGGGCGCTTTTTGCGCCAACTGGCCGAAACACCTGATGGCATGCGCTATTTCTGCCTTGCGCTGGCTGTCACCAAGGGCGGCGGGGCCTTTCACGCACCCGTGCGGCGCTATGCCATTGGGCTGGGATGTGAGATTGACCATGCAGCCGCGCTTGTCTATGCCGATGGAATGGATCTGGGCCGCGCGGCAGGGTTTGAACCTATCGGCATTTCCTGCCGCATCTGCGAACGCGACAACTGCCACCAGCGCTCTGTCCCGCCGCTGGAACGGCGCTTGCGTATCGATCACGATTTCCGCGAATTGCTACCCTATCGTATCGAATAGATCTGTGCCGCGCGCGCATGCCGCAGCGATATTGATCCGCACGACATGCGCCCGGCGCTCATCGTCCTATGTGATCTGCGCAAAGCCCGCATGCAGGTTAGAGCATCTCGCGCAAAACTGGGAACCGGTTTTGCGCAAAAAAGACATGCGACCACATAAGGTTAAAGTGGGTCGCGTGACTGCGAATGAACGCGACACACTCTAGTCAAACGCTTCGTCCGATTCCACACCCCAGAGATGGCGCTTTTTTGCCCAGCCGCGCGCGCCTTCCACTTCCAGCCTGCACCAGTCGTGCTCACATGCGCGCATGCGCGCTATCACACCGCGTTCCAGCAAAGCGGTTTGTGGGCTGGTCGTATCGGGGCGCTGGTGCAACGGGGTCATGTCTGTCTGCACCAGAACAGTGCGCGCCCCGGAGAGAAGCGCGTGATGCATCCAGCCGCCCTGCCCCTCGGCATCTTCCACGCGCCGCCAATTTTCAAACTCCGCAGTAATGCGCAAAGGCAGATCGCGCCGGCTATAGACCCAATCAATCCGATGAGATTGATCTGGCCCACGCCGGGCATTGGCCTCGTTGGATTTCAGAGACACATACCGAGGCAAAGGCAGATTTGTCACCGGCCCGCGCACCTGCTCTATGCCTGCGGCCGGGGTCGCGCCCGGCTCGACAGCAGACACGCCTACGGGCATGGTTGCCACCAGCACCATAAAGGCCGCGCTCAGAAAACTCTGTCGTCTCATTTGCCTGCCTGTCCGGTTGTCCCGGTTTTTGGCCATCGCAAGATGGCGCATTCTGTCATTTAGGCCATAGCGCGGCATTTGACCGCTTGTAGAATGGCCCAACTGCTGGCAGTTTGCCCCAAATACCCGGAAATGCAAAGAGGTGAGACGCGCAAATGCCCAATCAACGCCTGAGTGTTGTCGTAACGCGACGCCTGCCTGATGTGGTGGAAACCCGGCTCAAGGAATTGTTTGATGTCACGCTGCGGGAAGAAGATATTCCCATGCGCCGCGAAGAACTGGCCGAGGCAATGCGTCGCGCGGATGTCCTTGTTCCCACTATCACCGACGAGATTGATGCAACATTGCTGGCACAGGCTGGCGAACGGTTGAAGCTGATTGCGAATTATGGCGCGGGCGTGGATCATATTGATGTGCATTCTGCCCGGCAACGCGGGATACTGGTATCCAATACCCCCGGTGTGGTGACAGATGATACCGCAGATATGACAATTGCCCTGATGCTGTCTGTCACCCGCCACATCCCGCAAGGGCTGGCGATGATGCAGGCAGATGAATGGCGCGGCTGGTCGCCAATGGCCAATCTGGGCACGCGCATTGGCGGCAAGCGGCTGGGCATTCTGGGCATGGGGCGCATTGGGCAGGCCGTGGCGCGGCGCGCGCGCGCCTTTGGAATGCAGATACATTACCATAACCGCCGCCGCCTGCGCCCGGAAGTGGAAGAGGCGCTTGAAGCCAGCTATTGGGAAAGTCTGGATCAGATGGTCGCGCGGATGGATGTGATTTCGGTCAACTGCCCGCACACGCCCTCAACCTTTCATCTGATGAATGCACGGCGTCTGAAACTGATGAAGCCCAGCGCCGTGATTATCAACACCTCGCGCGGGGAAGTTATTGACGAAAACGCCCTGACACGGGGCTTGCGCGCGGGCGAGATTGCGGGCGCGGGGCTGGATGTGTTCGAACGCGGCCAGAGCATCAACCCACGGCTGCGCGAATTGCCCAATGTGGTCTTGTTGCCGCATATGGGTTCGGCCACACTGGAAGGCCGGGTTGAGATGGGCGAGAAAGTCATTCTCAATATCAAGACCTTCGCAGATGGCCACCGCCCCCCCGATCAGGTGGTTCCCTCCATGTTGTGAGCATTGCGCGGGCAGCACATCGCCGCCCGCGCGTCTGGCCTAGATCGTGGCATTCACCGCGCCGCCATCCAGCAGCACATTTTGCCCGACAATGAATCCCGCATGCTGCGAGCATAGGAAGGCACAGGTCGCGCCGAATTCCGCGGCTGTACCATAGCGCCCCGCCGGGATAGTCGCCTCGCGGCGCTTTCGCGCCTCTGGCACGGAAACACCTTGCGCCTTGGCCGCACCTCCGTCCAGCGCTGTGGCGCGGTCAGTATCATGGATACCGGGAAGAAGGTTGTTCATGATCACCCCCTGCCCCGCCACCTGCCGCGCTGTACCCGCCACATAGCCCGTAAGCCCTGTGCGCGCAGCATTTGACAGGCCCAGTACTGCCAGTGGCGCTTTGACCGATTGCGACGTGATATTGACCACCCGCCCCCAGCCCCGCGCAATCATGCCCGGAACCAGCGCCTTGATCAGCGCGATGGGGGTTAACATATTTGCATCAAGGGCGGCGATGAAATCGGCGCGATCCCAATCTGTCCACATGCCCGGCGGGGGGCCGCCCGCATTTGTGACAAGAATATCCACATCTCCCGCCGCAGCCAGCACCTTGGCCCGGCCCTCTTCAGTGGTAATATCGGCGGCCACGGCCACAACTTCCACCCCATAGGCCGCGCGAATTTCTGCCGCCGCCGCTTCCAGCGCCTCGGCCCCGCGCGCATTCATCACCAGATGCACGCCCTCGGCCGCCAATGCCTCGGCACAGCCCCGCCCCAAGCCCTTGGACGATGCACAAACCAGCGCCCGCTTTCCTGCTATTCCCAAATCCATCCCGCTTCTCCTCCAGTTGTCAGGGTTGTGGCAGACCTAACACCCGAAGCGGGCCACGGCCAGATGCACGCATGGCAGAATTCTCCTCAGCCCTTGCGCTTGATTTCTCTTAAGGATGAAAATATTTACTTTTGCGCGATACGCTCGCATGCATCCGCCCGAAGAAAGCACCCGCTTGGCCCAGTTTTATGAATGCGATGTCTTCGATGGCGCCGGGTTGCGCGTCCTGTGGGGAATCAATGAGGGCGATGGTCTTGGCCCTCCTGACAGCCTCTGCCTTGGTGATATTTTCGCATTGGCGGCGCAGGCGCGCCCGCTGCGCCTGCGGCTGGAAATTGACACAGGGCAAACCCGCCTTGCCACCTGCCCGCCAGAGCTTGGGTTGCAGCCGGGCAGCATAGTGCAAATCTGTGGCGAATTGCGCTTCATGTCACCCGATAGCGAGGTTGTTGCAGCAGTGTTGCTTGCCTGTAACGACAGGCATTTGTTGCTTCCCTTGAACCCAATGCGCCCCGGCATGGGCTATTGCCTGATCACCTTGGATAACGCTGTCACAGCCCTGCGCATGGCAGAACTGGTGCAGGGCTGCTTTGCAACCGGCGTGCGCGTGGCAATGGCCGATGGCAGCCTGTGCAAGGTTGAGGCGCTGGCACCGGGAATGCAACTGCGCACGCGCGATCATGGCCCTCAAACACTGCGCTGGATCGGGCAATCCACACAACGCGCACATGGCATCTTTGCCCCTGTCACCTTTGCACCCGGAACGCTGGGCAATCTTGGCCCGCTCACACTTGGCCCCTTGCAGCGCATTTTTCTTTATCAACGCGGCGAAACCCTGATGGGCACGCGCCCGGAAATACTGGTGCAGGCGCAAAGCTTGGTCGATGGAACAAATGTCCTGCAACGCCAAGGTGGCTTTGTCACCTATTACAGCCTTGTCTTTGATGAACACCAGATCATCTACGCAGAGGGGATTCCGGCGGAAAGCATGCTTGTCTCCCGCGCCACTGTCGAACGTCTGCCAGACGCGCTTGCGCAGGATTTGGCACAGCGCTTTCCCCATCTTAATCAGAAAGCCCATTTCGCGCAGGACATGCCGCTTGCGCAGATGACGGACGATATCCGCAGCGCGCTCTTGCGTCAGGGCAAAAGATAACGCAGGCTATAGAGCCTGCTTGCATCACGGCAGGGCAACCATCCGCCAAAGGTGTTTTGTGTATCCACTTCGCACCATTCTTGCCGCTACCGATTTCACCCCGCGCTCGCATGCCGTCGCCGGACGTGCGGCAGCGCTTGCGCGCCAGCATGGTGCACGGCTGGTGATAGTGCATGCCTTGCCCACCCGCAAACGGCCCGTCAGCCGGTTGCGCCTTGGCAAAGCGCCCGACCCAATGGCCCGCGCAGAAGCCGAAATGGAACGACTGCGCGACAGCCTGCCGGATGTGCCAGTGGAATGGCGGATCGCTGCGGAAAAGCCGCATCTGCTTGTGCCCCGTATAGCGCAGGAAATCGACGCCGATCTTATTGTCTTGGGCCTGCATCTGGCACGCAGGGTGCTTGATACCATGCGCCTTACAACGCTGGAGAGGATCACCAAATCAGCCACCTGCCCAGTGCTGATTGCCCATAATCCGGAAATTCGCTCCTATGGGCGGGTACTGGGCGCAATCACATTCGCCCCTGCCTCTGCGCGCGCGCTCGAAGTGGCGGCCGGGCTGGCCCCGGAGGCCGAGTTTCATGCAATCCATGCCCTGCAACTGCCGCTAAGAGCCAAGCTGCCCTCTGCCGATATGATGACCAGCGCCGAGATGACAGAGGCGGATTTGTTGCGTCAGGCCTTCATGGGGTTCAAGGGCCTTCCTGCGGCCATGCCCTTGCCCGAAATCGTGCCCGGCGGAGTGCATGAAGTGCTGCAATTCCGCATTGACGAATTGCAACCGGATCTTGTGGTCATTGGCAGCCATTCCGGGCGCGCCCCCAATAGTTTGGGCAATTATACACGTGATCTGATGCGCGCCCCGCCAACCGATATGCTGGTCGCCAAACCCTGCTAAGCCTTGCGCAAGGCGCATATCAGACATGCGCAAAAACTCTCGCCAGCAATGCATTTTTACGCTAAGAAATGGTTTAACGTTGAACTATCGCTTCACGGGAGGAGGCGCCGCTTATGGCTACACGAAAATCCACCACAAAACCAAACGTTTCCGCAGAAGAGCTATTGGGCTTTTACCGCGACATGCTGCTGATCCGCCGATTCGAGGAAAAGGCGGGCCAGCTATATGGCATGGGCCTGATCGGTGGGTTCTGCCACCTGTATATCGGGCAAGAGGCTGTTGTCGTCGGTCTGGAAGCGGCCGCAAAAGAGGGTGACAAGCGCGTCACATCCTACCGCGATCACGGCCATATGCTGGCTTGCGGGATGGATCCAAAAGGCGTGATGGCCGAGTTGACGGGCCGCGAGGGCGGCTATTCCAAGGGCAAGGGCGGCTCGATGCATATGTTCTCGAAAGAGAAACATTTCTATGGCGGCCACGGCATTGTTGGTGCTCAGGTTCCCTTGGGGGCGGGGCTGGCCTTTAGCGACAAATACAAAGGCAATGACAATGTCACCTTCACTTACTTTGGGGACGGCGCCGCCAATCAGGGGCAGGTTTATGAAACCTATAACATGGCCATGTTGTGGGATTTGCCTGTGGTGTTTGTGATCGAGAATAACAAATACGCCATGGGAACCAGCGTGCAGCGCGCCACCAAATCCCCGTCTTTGTGGGAACGTGGCGCAGCCTATGGGATCACGGGCGAAGAAGTTGACGGCATGGATGTTCTGGCGGTGAAAGCGGCGGGCGAAAAAGCCGTGGCGCATTGCCGGGCTGGCAAAGGCCCGTATATTCTCGAAGTGATGACTTATCGCTACCGGGGCCATTCCATGTCCGACCCCGCCAAATACCGCACCCGCGACGAGGTGCAGAAAATGCGCACAGAGCGCGATGCGATTGAACATGTGCGTGATCTGCTGCTTACCGGAAAACATGCGTCAGAAGATGATCTGAAGAATATCGACAAAGAGATAAAGGCCATCGTGAACGATGCCGCCGAATTCTCGAAAGACAGTCCAGAGCCTGCACTCGCAGAGCTGTGGACAGATATTTACGCATAAGACCGGGGAGGAGATACTTACTATGGCAACCGAAATTTTGATGCCCGCCCTCTCTCCCACCATGGAAGAAGGCACATTGGCGAAATGGCTGGTCAAAGAGGGCGATACTGTCGCCTCTGGCGATATCATCGCCGAGATCGAGACTGACAAGGCGACGATGGAATTTGAAGCGGTCGATGATGGCGTGATCGGCAAATTGCTGATCGCTGCGGGAACCGAGGGTGTGAAGGTGAATACCCCGATTGCGGTTCTGGTCGCCGAAGGCGAAAGCGCCGATGCCGCCGCGCCTGCCCCCGCTGCGGCCGCCGCGCCTGCCGCGGCCTCTGTCGCCGCAGCCCCTGCCACTCCGGCCCCTGCCGCCCCCAAAGTGGATAGCGCGCCCGATTGGCCCGCAGGCACGGCCCTGAAAACCCAAACCGTGCGCGAAGCGCTGCGCGATGCCATGGCGGAAGAAATGCGCGCCTCTGACGAGGTGTTCGTGATGGGTGAGGAAGTGGCCGAATATCAGGGCGCTTACAAGATTACCCAAGGGCTTCTGGATGAATTCGGCGCGCGCAGCGTGATTGACACACCGATTACAGAACATGGTTTTGCCGGTATCGGTGTGGGTGCGGCCTTTGGGGGCCTGCGCCCTATCGTGGAATTCATGACCTTCAATTTCGCCATGCAGGCAATTGCCCATATCATCAATTCCGCCGCCAAGACATTGTATATGTCGGGTGGGCAGATGGGCTGTCCGATCGTGTTTCGTGGCCCCAATGGCGCGGCAGCGCGCGTCGGCGCACAGCATAGCCAGTGCTACGCCGCATGGTATAGCCATATTCCGGGGCTGAAAGTGGTGATGCCTTATTCAGCGGCCGATGCGAAGGGCCTGCTGAAACAGGCAATCCGCGATCCAAACCCCGTTATTTTCCTTGAAAATGAAATCCTCTATGGCCGCAGCTTCGATGTGCCGGTTCTGGATGATTTCACCATCCCCTTCGGCAAGGCCAAGATCTGGCGCGAAGGAACAGATGTCACGATCGTCAGCTTTGGTATTGGCATGACCTATGCGCTGGAAGCGGCAGAGCGTCTGGCGAAAGACGGGATCAGCGCCGAGGTGATTGACCTGCGCACGATCCGGCCCATGGATACGGATGCAATCCTTGCCTCGGTGATGAAAACCAACCGTCTGGTGACAGTGGAAGAGGGGTTCCCACAAAGCTCTGTGGGCAATTATATCACCTCTGTCGTGATGGAACGGGCCTTTGACTATCTGGATGCGCCCGTCATCAACCTCACGGGCAAGGATGTGCCCATGCCCTATGCGGCCAATCTAGAGAAACTTGCACTGGTCACGACCGATGACGTGGTCGAAGCCGTGCGCAAAGTCACCTATCGCTAAGGGAGCGGGAAAGATGCCAACAGAGATCCTGATGCCCGCGCTCTCTCCCACCATGGAAGAAGGCACGCTGGCGAAATGGCTGGTCAAAGAAGGCGATACTGTCGCCTCTGGCGATATCCTGGCCGAGATTGAAACCGACAAGGCCACGATGGAATTCGAGGCCGTGGATGACGGGGTTATCGGCAAATTGCTGATTGCGGCGGGTACGGACGGGGTGAAAGTGAACACGCCCATCGCCGTGCTGCTGGCCGATGGCGAATCGGCCTCGGATATTGGCGCTGCGGCCACAGCCGCGCCGGAGGCCGCCAAGGCCGACACGGGCGCGAAGGCGGCCCCCGCAGGGGGCTCCGCCGCGCCCGTTCCCCCTGCCCCAACGCGGGGCGGAACACGGGTTTTCGCCTCCCCTCTCGCGCGGCGGATCGCTGCTGAAAAAGGGCTTGATCTGACGCAGGGGGCAGGCTCTGGCCCGCATGGGCGGATTGTGAAAGCCGATGTGGCAGACGCGACAGTGGCGCCACAGGCGGCAGCCGCAGCCCCCGCAGCGGCCCCGGCGATGGCCGCGGCTCCGGCAAAAGCCACCCTTGCCTCTGGCCCGACTGCCGATCAGGTGGCGCGCATGTATGACGGGCGCGACTATGAGGAAGTGGCACTTGATGGCATGCGCAAAACAGTTGCCGCCCGCCTGACCGAAGCCAAGCAAACTATCCCGCATTTCTACCTGCGCCGCGAGGTGCAGCTTGATGCGCTGATGGCCTTCCGCGCCGATCTCAACCGCCAGCTTGAAGGGCGCGGCGTAAAACTCTCGGTCAATGATTTTATCATCAAGGCCTGTGCCATCGCACTGCAAGCCGTGCCGGGCTGCAATGCCGTCTGGGCGGGGGATCGCATGTTGCGGCTCAAGCCCTCGGATGTGGCGGTGGCTGTCGCAGTGGAAGGCGGGCTGTTCACGCCTGTTCTGAAAGATGCCCATCTCAAATCGCTCTCGGCCCTGTCAGCAGAGATGAAAGATCTTGCCACCCGCGCGCGCAACAAGAAACTTGCGCCACATGAATATGTGGGCGGCGCAATGGCGATTTCAAATCTGGGCATGTTCGGGATCGAGAATTTCGATGCCGTGATCAACCCGCCACATGGCTCTATTCTGGCTGTGGGTGCAGGGATCAAGAAACCCGTAGTGGGCAAGGATGGCGCGCTGGCCGTGGCCACTGTCATGTCCATGACCCTCTCTGTCGATCACCGCGTGATTGACGGGGCGCTGGGGGCCGAATTCCTGAAAGAGGTTGTCACCTCGCTGGAAAACCCGGTCACGATGCTGGCGTGATTTGTTCTTTGGGTGCGTGCACGCCACGCACCCGATACGGCAAGATTATGGGGTGTGTGCTCTCGCACACACCCTTTTTCATATCTCGCCGCGAAACAGTTGATCCATGGTCAGCGATGGCTGCGCGCAGCCCGCCTCGCCCACAATCCGCGCGGGAATGCCCGCAACGGTCTTGCGCGAAGGCACGGGTTCCAGCACAACCGATCCCGCCGCAATGCGCGCGCAATCGCCCACATGGATATTGCCCAGCACCTTGGCCCCGGCCCCAATAAGTACGCCATTGCCGATCTTGCGATGACGGTCCACGTCTAGCTTGGATGTGCCCCCCAGCGTGACCGAATCCAGATTCCAGAAATTATCGCCCACC
>JAIUNA010000095.1 GCA_022565265.1 Roseinatronobacter sp.
CCATCCCGGTTTGTCCAGATCCAGATACCACTGGCCGGGGAGAAACAGCACACCCGCCGCGCCCGCCACCGCACAGGTAAGTAAAAACAGGGGAAAAAGCGCCATCTGGTTTCCTTTGCACCGCAATTTGCACGCAGTGTAGGGGATCACACCAATCATGGCCTTGCGCTGGATCAAGGGCAAGGCGGCGGGAAAAACCAGCTCAAACGCAGGGGCGGCAGTGGTCAAACCCCCTCTCCGCACCTTGCTGCCCTGCGGTACAGCCCATGTTGCGCAGATGGGTGCACTGGCCGACTGCCCCGCATGCCGCTTGCGCGAAAGCCTCTGTTACAGGGCCATGCCCCACCCGGTTCAGCGCGGCGCGACTTCCAGCACCAGCACGCAATCCGCCCCGCCGGCACGTGCGCCGTTGCAGGCTTCCAGCGCGGCAGCACTGGCCGCGTCTGCACTCTCCAGCCCGGACAGGGCCATGGCCGAGTTAACCGGCATGCCCGCGCGCACAAAGCCCTCATCCGGGGCGACAGCCAGCGCGGCAAAGCCTGTGCCCTCTGGCACGAACAGTGCCAGCGCATCGGGGTTTTGCCCGACAAGGCGCAATGTCATCAATTCTTCCTCGGTCAGGAAAGGTTGGGCAATCACCCGCACCTCGACCGCGCCCAGTTGGTAGGTTTCCACCTCTGGCATTTGCGCCAGCGCCGCGCCAGCACAGGCCAAGCCCAGTACCGCCACAGTTGCAATGCCTGTTTTCCGCATTCCCGCCACTCCTCAGAATCACCTGTTTTCTGCGCCGCACTATAGCGCCCGCTTGGGGGCTGGACAGCCCCCCTTGCTCTGATAGGGTCACGCGCATATGGCCAATCGGAGTAGATGATGACACAGCCCCTTTCCCCCGTGCTTTCCCGGATTGATCAGGATTTGCCGCAGGCGCTGGAGCGCTTGTCAGATTTGCTGCGCATCCCCTCAATCTCGACAGATCCGGCCTATAAACCAGATGTGGAGCGCGCGGCCGACTGGCTGGTGGCCGAACTGGCAAGCCTTGGATTTGACGCCCGCAAGGATGCAACCACTGGCCATCCTATGGTGGTGGCGCATGGCGGCGCGACTGATGGCCCGCATCTGCTGTTTTACGGCCATTACGATGTCCAGCCCGTAGACCCGCTGGATTTATGGAACACCCCCCCATTCGAGCCGCGCCTTGAAGATACCCCCAAAGGCCCCGTCATCCGCGCGCGCGGGGCCTCTGATGACAAGGGCCAGTTGATGACCTTCATAGAGGCGTGCCGCGCATGGCTGGCTGTGCATGGCAGCCTGCCTGTGAAGCTGACATTCTTCCTCGAAGGCGAAGAAGAAAGCGGATCGCCCTCGCTTGTGCCCTATATGACAGCGCATCAAGATGCCCTGAAAGCCGATATCGCCCTGATCTGCGATACAGGGCTGTTTGATGCCGAAACGCCCGGCATAACCACCATGCTGCGCGGCCTTCTGGGCGAGGAAATCACCATTCACGGCCCAGCCCGCGATCTGCATTCCGGCAGCTTTGGCGGCGCGGCCATGAACCCCGCGCGCGTGCTGGCGCGTATTCTGGCGGGGCTGCATGATGATGAAGGGCGCATCACCCTGCCGGGCTTTTATGACGATGTGCCAGAAATTTCGGACGCATTGCGCGCGCAATGGGATGGCTTGGGCTTTGATGCCAGCGCCTTCCTTGGCAGGGTGGGGCTAAGCGTGCCCGCCGGAGAGGCCGGGCGCAGCGCGCTGGAGATGATCTGGGCGCGCCCCACATGCGAAATCAATGGCATGATTTCGGGCTATACCGGCGCAGGGTTCAAAACCGTGCTGCCCGCGCAGGCCAGCGCCAAAGTCAGCTTCCGGCTGGTGGGAGCGCAAGACCCCCATAAAATCCGCGCTGCGTTTCGGGACTATGTGCGCGCCCATATCCCCGCCGATTGCCGGGTGGAATTTGGTGATCACGGCGCCTCGCCTGCCTCTGTGATGGAAACCAGCCATCCCGCCTTTGAGGCCGCGCGCACAGCCCTTAGCGATGAATGGCCCAAACCGGCGGCCTTTGTGGGCGCGGGCGGGTCTATCCCGATTGCAGGCTATTTCAAAACGATACTGGGCATGGATTCCATGCTGATCGGTTTTGCCAAGGATGATGACCAGATCCATTCCCCCAATGAGAAATATGATCTCGACAGCTTCCACCGGGGTATCCGCTCTTGGGCGCGGGTGATTGAGGCCGTTTCCAAAACATGACGGGCGCGCCGGATCTGGGCCAGAAAACGCTTGGCCCTCAAACTCTTGGCCTGCCCGTAATCACACAAAACCCGCTGGATGCGGGTTTTGTCCAAAACCCCTACCCGGCCTATGACCAGATGCGCGCGGCAGGCCCGCTTGTCTATTGGCGCGATTATGGCTTGGCCTGCGCTGTCAGCTATGCCGCGGCCAATGCTATCCTGCGCGATCGCCGCTTTGGCCGCGTGCCCCTCACCCCACCGCAGACAGCGCCCCATCTGGCCCCGTTCTACGCCGTAGAGGGGCATTCCATGCTCGAACTCGAACCCCCGCGCCATACCCGCTTGCGCAATCTGGTGCTGCGCGCCTTCACCTCGCGCCGGATTGCCGCGCTGGGGCCAGAGATTGCGGCGCTTTGTGACAGGCTGCTGGATGCCGTGCGCGCGGGCGAATTTGATCTGATCGCCCAATATGCCCAACCTGTGCCTGTCACCATCATCGCGCGGCTTCTGGGCGTGCCCGAAGCGCTTGCGCCCGATCTCTTGCGCTGGTCACGCGCCATGGTGGGCATGTATCAGGCCGGGCGCAGCCGTGCCGATGAAGATGCCGCCGTGGCCGCCACTGTGGAATTCGTCGATTTCCTGCGGGGTTATATCGCACAGCGCCGCACAGCGCCCGGCGATGATCTGATCACCCATCTGATCGCGGCGGAAGAAGATGGCGCGCGGCTCTCTACAGATGAAATGATTTCCACCTGCATCCTTCTGCTCAATGCCGGGCATGAGGCCACAGTACACAGCATCGGCAATGCGGTGAAAACCCTGCTGGAAACGGGGCATTACGGCCAAAGCCCGGTCACAGAGGCGCTGGTCGAAGAATGCCTGCGCCATGATCCGCCGCTGCATCTGTTCACCCGCTGGGCCTATGAGGATATCGATGTCATGGGCCGGATCATCCCCAAAGGCACGCAAATCGCCTGCCTGCTGGGCGCGGCCAATCGCTGCCCAAAGCACTGGGACAACCCAGAGACATTCTGGCCCACCCGCAGCACCAAGGCCAATCTGGCCTTTGGCGCAGGGCTGCATTTTTGCTTGGGCGCGCCCCTCGCGCGGCTGGAATTGTCCCATGCGCTGGCCGTTCTCAGCCGCCGCCTGCCCCGCTTGCAACTGGCCGCGCCCCCGCGCTACGCTGATATCTACCATTTTCACGGGCTGGACTCGCTTATGGTTTATGCGAAATAGGCCCTTTCCCTTGCGTCTGCGGCAGATATGTTTCACATCAGGCAGGGCAAAGGCCCTTGGGGCAACATCTAGGTCAGGCGGGACAAGACAGATATGACGGCATTCGACAAACCTACCGAGGAAATCTCTGTCCGGGATGTGTTCGGAATCGATTCAGAGATGAAGGTCAAGGGCTTTGCCCAGGCCACAGACCGCGTGCCCGCGCTAGACCCAACCTATAAATTTGATCCCGATACAACCTTGGCCATCCTCGCAGGCTTTGCCTATAATCGCCGCGTGATGATCCAGGGCTATCACGGCACAGGCAAATCCACCCATATCGAACAGGTTGCCGCGCGGCTGAACTGGCCCTCGGTGCGGGTCAATCTGGACAGCCATATCTCACGGATCGACATGATCGGCAAAGACGCCATAAAACTGCGCGACGGTGCGCAGGTGACAGAATTTCAGGAAGGCATCCTGCCTTGGGCGCTGCGCAACCCGGTGGCGATTGTGTTTGACGAATATGATGCAGGCCGCCCTGATGTGATGTTCGTCATCCAGCGCGTGCTGGAACATGACGGCAAACTCACCTTGCTGGATCAGAACGAAATCATCACGCCCCACCCCTCGTTCCGCCTCTTTGCCACAGCCAATACGGTGGGCTTGGGCGATACAACAGGGCTTTACCACGGCGTGCAGCAAATCAATCAGGCGCAGATGGATCGCTGGTCACTTGTGGCCACACTCAACTATCTCAGCCATGATGCCGAAACTGCGATCGTGCTGTCCAAAAACCCCGCCTATAATACGGCCAAGGGGCGGCAGGAAATCAGCCAGATGGTCACCGTGGCCGATCTCACGCGCACCGCCTTCATGAATGGCGATCTCTCTACCGTCATGTCCCCGCGCACCGTCATCAACTGGGCCGAGAATGCGCGCATTTTCCGCTCTATCGGCTATGCGTTCCGCCTCTCCTTCCTCAACAAATGTGACGAGCTGGAGCGCCAGACAGTCGCGGAATTCTACCAGCGCTGCTTTGACGAGGAATTGCCGGAATCCGCCGTCTCCATGTCGCTGGGCTAACACCCGCACCCGCAGGGATGATGCGCGGCGTTCCCGCTTTCATCTTGGCAAAAATATCCCCGCCGGAGGCGCAGGTCAGCCATCCGGCGCAAGGGCTTGAAGGGGGGCGCGCATGCCGGCGGTGATGCTGCAGGGCGCAGGCTCGAATGTGGGCAAATCGCTTCTGGTGGCGGGGCTGTGCCGGGTGGCGCGCAGGCGCGGGCTGTCTGTTGCGCCTTTCAAGCCGCAAAACATGTCCAACAATGCCGCGGTCACCGCCGATGGCGGCGAGATCGGGCGCGCGCAGGCGTTGCAGGCCCTTGCCGCAGGGCTGGCCCCGATTACGGATATGAACCCGGTTCTCCTCAAGCCCGAATCGGAAACCGGCGCACAGGTGATCGTGCAGGGCAAGCGGCTCACCACGGTTCGTGCCCGCGCCTATAGCGCGCTCAAGCCGCAGCTTATGGCGGCGGTGCTGGACAGTTTCGCGCGCCTGAAATCCGCGCATGATCTGGTGATCGTGGAAGGGGCGGGCAGCCCCGCAGAGGTCAATTTGCGCGCAGGCGATATTGCCAATATGGGCTTTGCCTGTGCCGCCGATGTGCCGGTGGTGCTGGTGGGCGATATCGATCGCGGCGGGGTAATCGCGCAGATCGTGGGCACGCAGGCGGTGCTTGATCCCGGTGACAATGCGATGATCGCGGGCTTTGTGATCAACAAGTTTCGCGGTGATCCCAGCCTGTTCGACAAGGGCTATGCCATGATCTCCAACCGCACGGGCTGGCGCGGTTTCGGGGTTGTGCCGTGGTTTGCAGATGCCCATAAGCTGCCTGCCGAAGATGCGCTTGATCTGCCCAAAGCGCAGGGCAAGGGCGGGGTGGTGGTGGCCGCGCTGGCCTTTTCGCGCATTGCCAATTTCGATGATCTCGATCCCTTGGCGGCAGAGCCGGGGGTGGATCTGGTCATGGTGCAGCCCGGCCAGCCCATTCCGGCGCAGGCGCGGCTTGTCATTCTGCCCGGCAGCAAATCCACGCGCGGCGATCTGGCCTTTTTGCGCGCGCAGGGCTGGGATATCGATCTGGCCGCCCATTATCGGCGCGGCGGGCATATCTTGGGCATTTGTGGCGGCTATCAGATGCTTGGGCAGGTGATTTCCGATCCCGAAGGGCTGGAAGGCCCGGCGGGAGAAGCCAAGGGCTTGGGCTATCTGGATATTGCCACCACCATGCAGGCCGATAAGCGGCTGGAACAGGTGCGCGCGCGCCATCTGGCCTCTGGCTGTGCGTTTTCGGGCTATGAAATCCATATCGGGCGCAGCACTGGCCCCGATTGCGCGCGGCCTTTCGCGCAAGTGGGTGGAGTGAAAGAAGGCGCGATTTCGCCCTGTGGCCGAGTAACAGGCTCTTATCTGCATGGGATGTTCGGCGATGACGGGTTTCGCGCGGCCTATCTGGCAGGTCTTGGGATAGAGCCTTCTGGTCTGCGCTATGGCGCAGGGGTAGAAACGGCGCTGGACGCGCTGGCCGATCATCTGGAAACCCATCTGGACTGTGACGCGCTTTTGGCGCTGGCGCGCTAGGCGGCATCGTGCCTGTCTTCGCCTGCGCCCGGCCCTCTGGTGCAAATTGTGTTCCCGCAAAGGCTGGCCCGAAACCGGCAAACCACCCAAGCCGGAATAGCGCCAAAGGCCTGCCGGGGCTGGCCTTTGGCCCCAGATCGGGCATAGTGCGCCCCATGAGAGAAAAGGAAAGGATACCCCATGAGCACTGCAATTGATGCGCGCCTTGCCGAACTTGGCCTGACCCTGCCCAACGCCCCGGCCCCTGCGGCAAATTATGTGCCCTTCGTGCAAAGCGGGGCGCTGGTTTTCGTCTCTGGCCAGATCAGCGCAGGGCCAGAGGGGTTGATCTGCGGCAAGCTGGGCGATGATATGACCGCCGAACAGGGGCAAGAGGCCGCGCGCGCCTGCGGGCTGGCACTGATTGCGCAATTGCGCGCGGCCTGTGGCGGGGATCTGTCGCGCCTGCGCCGGGTGGTAAAGCTGACAGGCTTTGTCAATTGCACGCCCGATTTCACCGACCAGCCCAAAGTGGTGAACGGGGCCTCTGATCTGATGGTCGCGCTCTTTGGCGATGCCGGGCGCCATGCCCGCGCGGCTGTGGGCGCGCCTGCCCTGCCCTTGGGTGTGGCGGTAGAGGTGGAAGGGATTTTCGAAATCGCCTAAGCACATGGCCCGCCCGCGCGGGGCTTGACGGGCTTGGCACACAGGCCAGGCCCGCAGCCCCGCTTGCGCTTTGGCCCTCTCCCCCCTACTGTGTCGCAAAGCCGAATTGCGGAGTGTTGCATGCTGTCCCTGATCCAGATCGTCTTGCTTGTGCTGAGTGTGGCGCAATTTATTATCATTGCGCATATCATCCTCAGCTGGTTGATAAATTTTCAGGTGCTCAGCCTGCGTTCGCCCTTGGTGGCCTCTATCTGGGATGGCACGAACCGGCTGGTAGAGCCTGTCTATCGGCGCATCCGCCAGTTTCTGCCCGATCTGGGCGGGATTGATCTGGCTCCGCTGGTCGCGCTGCTGGCCATTTATGCAATTCGCGTAATCCTGATCAACAACGCCTCGGCCTTTATCTAGGCAATGCCAAACCCCATGCCCGAACCGAAAGAAGCCGTGCTGCGGCGCGTCTTTGGCTTTGATGCGTTTCGCCCCGGACAGGCCGAAATCGTAGAGGCCGTGATGGCCGGGCGCGATACATTGGCAATCATGCCAACGGGTGGGGGGAAATCGCTGTGCTTTCAGCTGCCCGCGCTGTGCCGTGGCGGGCTGACTGTGGTCATCTCTCCGCTTATCGCGCTGATGCGCGATCAGGTGCGGGGGTTGCAGGAACTGGGCGTGGCCGCAGGCGCGCTGACCTCTGGCAATACCGAGGCCGAAACAGAGGCCGTGCATCATGCCCTTGCGCGGGGGGCGCTTAAGCTTCTTTATCTTGCGCCAGAGCGTCTGGCCTCGCTTGGAACAATGGATATGCTGCGCCGGGCCGGTGTGGGCCTGATTGCCGTGGATGAGGCGCATTGCGTCAGCCAGTGGGGCCATGATTTCCGCCCCGATTACTTGCGCATTGGCGAATTGCGCAGCACGCTGGATGTGCCACTTGCCGCCTTCACCGCCACAGCCGATGCCGAAACGCGGGCAGAGATCATAAAGCGGCTTTTTGCCCATAGCAGCCCGCAAATTTTTCTGCGCGGCTTTGACAGGCCCAATATTACCCTGAATTTTACTGTCAAAAACCGCCCGCGCGAACAGATTTTGGCCTATGCGCAGGCGCAAAAGGGGCAATCCGGGATTGTCTATTGCGGCACCCGCGCGCGCACGCAGGCCCTTGCGCAGGGCTTGCGCGAAGCGGGCCATAATGCCCGCGCCTATCATGGCGGGATGGAGGCCGACGAGCGCCGCGCGGTGGAAGAGCTGTTTCAGCGCGAGGATGATCTGATCGTGGTGGCCACAGTGGCCTTTGGCATGGGCGTGGACAAGCCCGATATCCGCTGGGTGGCCCATGCCGATTTGCCCAAATCCATAGAGGGCTATTATCAGGAAATCGGGCGCGCGGGGCGTGATGGCGCGCCTGCCGATACGCTAACACTCTATGGCCCCGATGATATCCGCCTGCGCCGCGCCCAGATAGATGAAAGCCCTGCACCGCTGGAGCGCAAACAGGCCGATCACGCGCGGCTGAACGCGCTTTTGGGGCTGGCAGAGGCCACAGCCTGCCGCCGCCAGGTGCTGCTGTCGTATTTTGGCGAAGTGTCTGCCCCCTGCGGCAACTGTGATCTCTGTGCAAGCCCGGTGCGGCTGTTTGATGCCACAACCCCGGTGCGCAAGGCGCTATCGGCCATTTTGCGCACAGGCGAAAGCTTTGGCGCGGGCCATCTGATAGATATCCTGACAGGCAAAGCCACGCCCAAAGTGCGCGACAGGGGGCATGACGCGCTGCCCACATTCGCCGCCGGGTGCGATATGAGCGCCGCGCGCTGGCAGGCCGTGTTTCGTCAGATGATGGGGCGCGACCTGATCCGCCCCGACCCAGAACGCCACGGTGCCTTGCGCATGACAGAGGCCGCCCGCCCCATTCTGCGCGGAGAGGCCGAAATCCACCTGCGCGAAGACACAATCACAAGCGCGCAAGACCGCCCCGCCGTGCGCGCGCTGGTGGCTGATGAAGATGCGCCGCTTCTCTCTGCGCTCAAGGCCAAGCGCCGCGCGCTGGCAGAGGCCGCGCGCGTGCCCGCCTATGTCATTTTCACCGACCGCACCTTGATAGAGATGGCCGAAACACGGCCCGACAGTCTGGATGCGATGGCGCGGGTTTCGGGGGTGGGGGCTACCAAGCTGGAACGCTATGGGCCAGAATTTCTGGCCGTGATCACAGGCGCGGCCCCCATGCCCGCCCATCCGCAGCGCCGCAAACTGGCCGGGCGCGCGGCGGGCACGCTCTATGATGCGCTGTTTGACCTGGCCCAGGGGTTGGAGCGAGGCGCGGCAGGGGGGGATAAACTGCTAACCCTGTCCCCTGCCACATTGCGCAGCATTGCCGAACGCAGGCCCACCACCCTGGCCGATCTGGCGCAAATTCGCGGCATGGATGGCGCGCGGCTGGAACGCTTTGGCGCGGCCCTGCTGGAACAGCTGCAGATGGAATAGCGGCCCCGTGCCACAGCCGCGCCAGAATAGAAGGACAACGCGCATGTATCCGATTTTTCGCTACCTGTGGGGCAAGGTGCAAACCCGCAACGCAGCCCCTTTGGATATGGGCGCCACGCATATTTCGCAACATCGCTGCTGGCCATGGGATCTTGATCCGTGGATCGAGTTGAACAATGGCCGCACGCTGACATTATATGATCTGGGGCGCATTCCCATGGCACGGCGCATGGGGTTGAGTGCGATCTTGCGCGCGCGGGGTTGGGGGATCACCGTTGCGGGCAATGCCACACGCTACCGCCGCCGCATTCGCGCTTTCGCTCAGTTTGAGATGCGCTCGCGCTGTCTGGGATGGGATGGGCGGTTTTTCTATATCGAACAGGCCATGTGGCTGGGGCAGGATTGCGCAAATCACATCATCATTCGCACCGCGATCACCTCGGCTCAGGGGATTGTGCCCCCTGCGCAAGTGGTGGCCGCCATGGGCTTGCCAGAAGCAAGCCCCGCCCTGCCCGATTGGGTACAGGCCTGGAGTGCTGCCGAAGGCCAGCGCCCCTGGCCGCCAGAATTCTGACAGGGCCGGGCGTGCCGCTTGCGGCGATCATGCGCTGAAAAGGCACGCAAGCGCATTGTTCCGGGATGGCCCTGCACATGCAAGGCGAAAGGCCGCGCGCCCTACCCCTTGGCCTGCCGCACTCGCCACATGGCCGCTGTCAGGGCCAGATTGGCCAAACCTAGCGCGGCCAGCAGGTAGAGCGTAATGCCCGCGCCAAATGTGCTGATGCTGAAGGCCCCGGCCATGGGTGCGATAGCCTGCGCAATCAGCGCCGGACGGGCAAGGCGGCCCATCAACACCGCAAAACGCTCTGGCCCGAACAGCGCCAGAGGCAGGGAACCGCGCGCAATGGAAAACAGCCCATTGCCGCCACCATACAGGATCAGCGCCAGCGCGGCCAGTTGCCAGCCCAGTGCCAGCAATACCAGCCCCAGCGCAATCGCCCCTGTCGAGGCGATCATTGTCCAGATCGGGTGATGGCGTTCGCGCGCGGCCATCTCGATCAGGCGCGCACCTACTTGGGCAGGCCCGATCAATGCGCCCAGCGCCACAGCTTGCCCCACAGAAATACCCTGCGCCTGCAACAGTTTGAACAGCCAGACAGAGACATTCACCACCACCAGCCCATTTACCACCAAAAGCGCGGCCATAAGCATATATTGCCGCCGTTCGCGCGCGCTCAGTTGGGATTGCGCGTCATGGGTGGCGGTTTCGGGGCGTATTGCCGGGGTTTTGGCCTCTGCCTCACGCGGGAGGATGACCCAGATCAGCGGCAATGTCAGGCACAGATGCAACCCGGCATAGGCCAGCGCCACACCACGCCAGCCAAAGGCCTCTAGCATAAGTGCGGAAAGTGGCCAGCATACGGTGCTGGCAAACCCGCCCCAGAGTGTGAGTTGGGTAATCGCGCCGCGCGCCTGTGCGCCATAAAGGCGGCCCAAAGTGGCGAAGGCCGGATCATAAAGTGTGGCGGCCATGCCCACCCCCAATACCAGCCAGCCCGCCCCGAACCGCCACCCCGCCTGTGCGAAAGCCAGATAGC
>JAIUNA010000096.1 GCA_022565265.1 Roseinatronobacter sp.
GCCCGATCATAAGGCCACCAACAAGGCCCCAGACCCAATCTGCTTGTATCATTCTGTGTTTCCTGTTCGCGTTTGACGCAGCCCAAAAGGGCTGCGCTTGTGTTCTTGTCGAATGGTCGCGTCAAAGCGTGTTGACGGGCACTTTCAGATAGACTGTGCCATTTTCCTCGGCAGGGGGCATCTGGCCTGCGCGCATATTCACTTGCAAGGAGGGCACAATCAACCGGGGCATGCCAAGCTGTGCATCGCGCGCGTTGCGGGCCTGCACGAAATCCTCTTTGGATTTGCCGCTGCCCACATGCTTGTTGGCCCGCTTCTGATCGCCCACAGTGGTTTCCCACGCATAGGTATCGCGCCCTTCGGCCTTGTAATCATGGCCTACGAAAATCCGGGTCTGGTCTGGCAGGGCAAGGATTTTCTGCACCGAATCCCACATCGTTTCGGCAGAGCCACCGGGGAAATCGCAGCGCGCCGTGCCGAAATCGGGCATGAACAGCGTATCGCCCACGAATGCGGCATCGCCAATGACATAGGTCAGGCAAGCGGGGGTATGGCCGGGCGTATGCATCACATCGCCGCGCATCTGGCCAATGTGAAAGCTGTCACCCTCTTTGAACAGCGCATCAAATTGCGAGCCATCGCGCTGAAATTCCGTGCCTTCGTTGAACACTTTGCCGAATGTATCCTGCACCACGCGGATATTCTCGCCAATGGCGATCTTGCCGCCCAAAGCGGCTTGCAGATAGGGTGCGGCAGACAGGTGATCGGCATGGACATGGGTTTCCAGCAGCCATTCCACCTCGTAGCCCTTTTCGCGCACAAAGGCGATTACGCTATCTGCCGAACGGGTATCGGTGCGCCCGGAGGCATAGTCGAAATCCAGAACCGAATCGACAATGGCGCATTTCGCGCTGTTGGGGTCGCGTACGACATAGGTGACGGTGAATGTCGCTTCGTCAAAGAATGCTGTTACTTCGGGTGTCATCATCGTCTCCATCATTATGGCCTGATACGAATATAAACCCAGTTAGACATATTGCAAGTTGTGAATGTAATTTTTCGGCGGCAGCTATAGAAATGTCAGCGCCCTGCCACAATGGGGCGGCAGGGCGGGAAGGGGAAAGGCGGCAGGGGCGATCAGAGTTTG
Organism: Roseinatronobacter sp.; assembly: GCA_022565265.1. GTDB lineage: Bacteria > Pseudomonadota > Alphaproteobacteria > Rhodobacterales > Rhodobacteraceae > Roseinatronobacter. Next base: position 1,148 of record JAIUNA010000096.1, read on the forward strand.
AGCGCCTTGCTGGGTGAGAGCACATCAATCCCCAGCGCGCGGCCAACTGCGTAATAGGTCAGATGGCCTGCATGGGTGTTCAGCCCCTCCAGCAAATGCGGATCATCTTCGCAGGCTTTGCGCCAGCCCTTATCGGCCAAAGCCAGCATATGCGGCATGGTGGCATTGCCCAGCGCGATTGTGGCGGTGCGTGCCACAGCGCCGGGCATATTGGCCACGCAGTAATGCAAAATCCCATCCACCTCATAGATTGGGTCTGCATGGGTCGTGGCGCGCGACGTTTCAAAACAGCCACCCTGATCTATGGCCACATCCACCAGCACCGCGCCGGGCTGCATGCTGGCAAGTTGGGCGCGCGCAATCAGCTTGGGCGCTGCTGCACCGGGGATCAGTACGGCACCAATCACCATATCAGCGCGGGTAATCAGTTCGGCCACAGCGCCCTTGTCCGAGAATTGCGTGGTCAGCCGCCCGTGGAAGATATCATCGAGATAAGACATGCGGCCAATGGATCGATCAAGGATCGTGACATTCGCGCCCATCCCTACAGCAACACGCGCAGCCGCCGTTCCCACAACCCCGCCGCCGATAATGACCACATTGGCAGGCCGCACACCGGGCACGCCACCCATCAGCACACCGCGCCCGCCATTGGCCTTTTGCAGCGCCCATGCCCCCATCTGTGGGGCCAGCCGCCCGGCCACTTCCGACATTGGCGCAAGCAGGGGCAGGCCGCCATTGCGGTCTGTCACAGTTTCATAGGCAATGGCGGTCACGCCCGATTCCAGCAAATCACGGGTTTGCTGGGGGTCTGGAGCAAGATGCAGGTAGGTGAACAGTATCTGGCCTTCGCGCAGTTGTGCGCGCTCTATGGCCTGTGGCTCTTTCACCTTTACCACCATCTCGGCACGGGCAAAAATTTCTGCGGCACTGTCCACCAGCTCTGCGCCGATTGCGCTGTAATCTTCATCGGCAAAACCTGCGCCAAGGCCTGCACCTTTCTGGATCAGCACCTTATGGCCATGGGCACTGGCTTCTTGCGCGGCGTTGGGCGTCAGGCCAACGCGAAATTCCTGTGGTTTGATTTCTTTGGGGCAACCGATCAGCATGATCTTCTCCTTGAGTGTATGGAGAGATAATATCCCGATACTTGGAAGATTTCCTTGACAGTTTCTGCCGCCATATGGATTTCTGACGCAGAAACTTGCGCATATCGCATATGTAATAGAAGAAGGTTGCGCTGCAATGCAGCTAGACGCGACAGACCGCCGGATTTTGCGGGTGCTGCAACGGCAGGGCCGGATCACCAATGCCGAATTGGCCGAATTGGTGCATCTTTCGCCTTCGGCCTGCCACAGGCGCGTGCAGCGGCTGGAGGCAGAAGGCTATATTGCGGAATATGTCGCGCTCTTGGATCTCAAGCGTATTGGTCGGCCCACTGTTGTTTACGTCGAGATCAAGCTTTCCGGGCAGAGTGATGAAATTCTGGATGCGTTCGAACGCGAGGTGGCGCGCGTGCCCGATATTCTGGAATGCCACCTGATGGCCGGCAGCGCCGATTATCTGCTGAAAATCATTGCCGCCGATACGGAAGATTTCGCGCGCATCCACCGCCGATACCTAAGCCGCCTGCCCGGTGTGGTGCAGATGCAATCCTCTTTCGCATTGCGCACTGTGGTAAAAACCACCGCAGTGGAAATATAGCCCCGGCGCGTGGGCCGGGGCCATAAAGATCAGCGCGCGCGCAGCGCGTCGCGGATTTCGATCAGCAACTCTTCAGTGCTGGGGCCTTTGGGGGCCTTTGGCGCGGGTTCGGCGGGTTTTTTGCCCAGACTGGCCAGTCTGTTCACAGTCCGCACCAGCATGAAGACCACAAAGGCGACAATCAGGAATTTTATCACCGCATTGACAAAATTCCCGATCATGAATTGCGCCTCTCCCAGCCCAAAGCTGATGGCGCTGAAATCGACCCCGCCCACGAAAAGGCCAATCAGCGGATTGACCAGATCATCCACCAGCGATGTGACAATCGCGGTAAAAGCCGCGCCAATGATGATCCCAACGGCCATGTCCAGCGCGTTCCCACGGGCGATGAAGGCTTTGAATTCTTGCAGCATGGAATATCCCTCGAATTTTATATAATGTTCGGGGTGTATACTGCGCGCAAAAGCCTTCTGGAACCTTTTTTCACCGCCTGACGGGGTGTTTCAGGGCAATGTGCCAAGCACTGTGTAGCGCAGGATATGCACCACTTGTTGCGGGCTGTCGGCCACGGCCAAAGCGGCAGCGTCAATTTCTTTCAGCGCATGTTGATGATCCGCCCCGTGCAGTATGATCAGCGCTTTGCCCAGCGCCGCGGCATATCCCGCGTCAAAGGCTGCATTCCATTGGCGATATTTGTCGCCAAAGCGCACGACCACGATATCGGCATCTTGCAATGCCTTTCGTGTGCGGATTGCGTTCAGTTTGGCGCCTTTGTGATCATGCCAGAATTTTTGATCTTCCAGCCCCAATATGGCCACCCCGCAATCATCCGAGGCCGCGTGGTCTGTCACCGGGCCAGTGAATGTTACGGGCAGATCGGCGGCCCCTTCGCGGATCACATCACGCCAGTCAGAATGTATCTCTCCGGCCAGATAGACATTAAGCTGCATCTCATTCCTCACTTTTCCTAAGCCACCCCTTGGTCTGTGGCCGTGCATCTAGCATGGCGCGAGAGCAGGCCAAACCCCGCTTTTGCCTGCTCTGGCCTGTTGCGGGGCGCGCATTTCTGTGGCAATGACGAATGGACGTAAAACTAAACCAGAGAGTTCAGTATATGACGGATTTCGCCCTTCGCCGCAGAATCATGGTGGACACTCAGGTGCGCCCCTCGGATGTCACAAAATTCCCGATCATTGATGCCATGCTGGACATTCCGCGGGAAGAATTTGTTCCCGATACCCTGCTTGAGGCTGCATATATCGGCGAGAATCTGGCCCTTGAAGGCGGGCGGGTTCTGCTTGATCCGCGAACGCTGTCAAAGATGTTGGACGCGCTTGAGATTACACGCGCCGATCTGGTGCTCGATATTGGCTGTGGCACGGGTTATTCTTCGGCATTGATCCTGCGCATGGCGCAAGCGGTTGTTGCTGTGGAAGAGGACGCGGCGCTGGCAAGTGCGGCAGAGGCTGCTCTGGCGCGCACAGGGTCTGAAACCGTTGTCCTGCACAAGGGCGCATTGGCAGAGGGCGCGCCCAATCATGCGCCTTATGATGTGATGATTCTGCAAGGCGGGATCGAGCAGTTTCCCCAAGCGCTGGTCGCACAGTTGCGCGATGGCGGACGGGTTGCGGCAGTTTTCATGCGCGGAGCGCTGGGTGTTGTCCGTCTGGGTATCCGCAACGGTGATGAGGTGATCTGGCGCGATATCTTCAACGCTGCCGCACCGGTTCTGCCCGGTTTCGCGGCAACAGCGGCTTTTCAGTTCTGATATTTTTCACTGGCTCGACAGCCGCGATATGCGGCAGCTTAGAAAGAGGCGCCCCGCCATGGCACGCAAAGCACGGTTTTCTGTTCTGTTCACAGTTCTGCTTTCGGTATCTTCGCCCATAACGGCACAAACTCTGGCCGATACCTTTGTCGCGGCATATCAGAATTCCAATCTGCTGGAGCAGAACCGCGCTTTGTTGCGTGCTGCCGATGAAGATGTAGCCATCGCGGTTGCTGGCTTGCGCCCGGTGCTGAATTTTGTGGCAGATGCCCGCGCGCGCTACAGTTCGTTGCAACCTGATAGTGTTACCGCAAGCCTTGGCCTGTCGGCTGAGATGACACTTATTGATTTCGGGCGCGGGCGTCTGGGGCAAGAGGCAGCAACGGCGCAGGTGCTTGCCACACGACAAGCGCTTGTGGATATTGAACAACGTGTGCTGTTGGATGCCGCTTCGGCGTATATGGATGTGCGCAGCGCCAGCGAGGCCGTGGCGCTGAGCCGGGCCACTGTGCGCGTAATCACTGAAGAGCTGAGCGCCGCGCGTGAGCGGTTTGAACTGGGCGAAATCACCCGCACCGATGTGTCACTTGCTGAAGCACGGCTTGCTGGCGCGCGCTCCAATCTTGCCGCTGCCGAGGGCGATTTGGCTGCCGCCCGTGAAGGCTATAAACTTGTAACAGGTGCGTATCCGGGGCAGCTGCGCCCACCACCCGCTTTGCCCCGCACCGCGCCCTCGGTGCAGGTGGCGCAGGATATCGCGCAGCGTACCCATCCGCTGATCTTGCAAGCCCAGCATCAGGTCACAGCGTCCGAGCGTTCTGCCGAGGCGATTGCCGCGCAGCGCCACGGCTCTGTTACTGCCAGTGCCCAGATAAACCGTGCCTTCCCCGATCGCGGGCAAAATTCCACGACGGGCGAGCTTGGGATTCGCTATGCGCGCCCGCTATATCAGGGTGGCCGTGAAGATGCACAGACGCGGCAGGCTTTGGCGCGGCGCGATGCGGCGCGCTCTGGCCTGCATCAGACTGTTGCGCAAATTTCGCAGCAGGTTGCGATTGCATGGGCCAATGTCGATGTTGCCAGCGCCCGGATTGCCGCCAGTCAGCAGCAAGTGCGCGCCTCTGAAAGCGCATTTGAGGGCACGCGGGAAGAAGCGCGACTTGGCGCACGCACCACGCTTGATGTGCTGAATGCCGAAACGGATCTGCTCAACGCGCGCACGACCCTTTTGCAAGCACAGGCCGCACAGCAAATCGCGACCTATAACCTTCTGTCTTCCATGGGGCTTTTGACAGTCGATCATCTGGGCCTTGGTATTCCCACCTATGATGCGGAAGCCTATTTTAACGCTGTTCGCACTGCACCGCTTGCTTCCCCGCAAGGCGAAGCGCTGGATCGCGTTTTGCGCGCGATTGGGCGTGACTGAGGATATCGCACGCGCTTTATGGGCGTGAATCGCCCCTGCACCTGTCTTGCGGATTGTACGCGGGGCAAAGCCGCGCTAACCTTTGCCCAATTGGATACTGCGCAGCAGGATTTTGAGCGCCTGTTTCGGGGTATGAATTTTAAAAAGGCATGATGTGATGACAGAGGCGGTGCCGCATAATACTGGCGAGGATGTGCTTTCATCCATCCGCAGACTTGTTGCGCATGACGCGCCATCGCCAGAGCAGGCCAAGCCTTTGGCACAAGAAAAGCTATTGCTGACCGCTGCTTTGCGTGTGCATGGGCCTGAACTGGACAGCGCAGAAGCAGAAGCAGAAGCAGACTTTGGCGCGTGCGCTGTGCTGGAAGATATCCGCCCCCAGCATGACGCATATGCCACTGTGACGCCGGATTCGGTATCCGGGCCTGTTTCCGGCTCCGTCTCGGTGCAGAATGAAAGCCTTTCCACCACGCCAGCGCCTTTTGCCGCCCTGCGTGAGGAACCGCAAGCAGGGGCGCATATGCCACAAGACACGGGATCTTTCGCCCAATCCGTCGAAGATCGTGCGCTGGAAGCCACTTTGGCCCGGTTGGAGGCTGTCTTGTCCGGCACTGCCCGCGCATCTGGCGCAGAGACAGTAGACGATGGCGCAGAGCCATTGGAAGATGTAATCGATGAAGGAATGCTATATCAGCTTGTTGCCCATATCGTGCGGCAGGAATTGCAGGGCGAATTGGGAGAGAAGATTACCCGCAATATCCGCAAGCTGGTGCGCGCTGAGGTGGCGCGGGAGTTGCAGTTGCGCCAACTCTGAGCTTAGAGCAATTTCGGCAAAACCCGGATAGATTTTCCGGGTTAGAAATCGCGACACAACAAAGCGCTAAGGCTTTGCGGTGTTTCAACAAAAACCGAAAATCTTTAAGGCGTCAGGGGGTAATCTTCCCAGTCTTCCACATCAATCGCCGTTTCTGATACAGTGCGCCCGCGCATGGATATTTGCGCTTTATGTGTCGAATCCGGATCGCCAGTAACAAGCGGATGCCAGTCGGGCAGGGGGCTGCCTTCATGCAATAGCCTATAGGCGCAGGTCTGTGGCATCCAATAGGCGATGTCATCCAGTGTATCGGGTGTCAGCACAACGCATTCCGGCACGATGGATTTACGCTGCGTATAATTTGAACATTTGCAGGTGCTGTCATCAAACAGCCTGCATGCAACGCGGGTAAAGATCAATTCGCCTGTATCAATATCTTCCAGCTTGTTCAGGCAGCATTTGCCGCACCCATCGCATAGGGCTTCCATTCCTCTTGGGTCAATTCGGCTAGGGGGATGGTTTCCCAATATCGGGCGCGCATGTTCATGGCTCCGACATAATCCGCAATCCGGGGTAGGGAAAGGGCCAAAGCGTGCGCAAGGCCGCGCTTGCCATTGCGGCCGCGCGCTTTACCATCTTGCGCCCTTATCCTTGTACCGGGTTGCCCATGCCTGCCCTTGATCTTGCACCCGCACCCGATCTGCCAGCACCGCTTGCACAGTGGTTTGCCGCACAGGGCTGGGCACCGCATGCGCATCAAATCCAGATGTTGCAGGCGGGCGGCAATCGGCTGTTGATCGCGCCCACGGGCGGCGGCAAAACGTTGGCGGGGTTTTTGCCAACGCTTGCCCAAGCCTGCGCCGATGCTTTGCCTTCGGGGCTGCATACGCTCTATGTCTCGCCGCTCAAGGCGCTGACCCATGACATCGCGCGCAATCTGGCGCGGCCTGTGGCGGAGCTGCGGCTAAATCTGCGCATTGAGGATCGTACCGGCGATACCGCCGCAGCATTGCGCGCGCGCCAGCGGGTTGATCCACCCCATATTTTGCTGACGACCCCTGAAAGTCTGGCGCTGATGCTGTCCTATCCTGAAGCACCCCGGATTTTTGCCGGGCTGCGCCGGGTTGTGGTGGATGAAATTCACGCGCTGGCCGAATCCAAAAGAGGGGATCACCTGATGCTGGGGCTTGCGCGGTTGCACAGCCTTGCGCCGGGGTTGCAGGTGGTGGGGCTGTCTGCCACAGTGGAAAGCTCGCAGCGGTTGGCGCGCTTCATGGGGGGGGCCGAGATTGTGCTGGCCGATCCCGGCCCTGCGCCCGATATTTCCATGCTGCCCACGCGCGCACCGCCACCGTGGTCGGGGGCAGGCGGGGCCTATGCCGCCCGCGATGTCATGGCCGCGATCGAAGCGGCGCGGCTGACGCTGGTTTTCATCAATACACGTGCACAGGCGGAATTGTTCTTTCAGGCGCTTTGGGCCGTGAATGAACGCAATCTGCCCATCGGGCTGCATCATGGCAGCTTGGCACGCGAGGCCCGGCGCAAGGTAGAGAGCGCGATGGCCGAAGGCCAGTTGCGCGCTGTGGTGGCTACGGGCAGTCTGGATCTGGGGCTGGATTGGGGCGATGTGGATCTTGTGCTGCAAATTGGGGCGCCCAAGAATATCAAGCGGCTGGTGCAGCGCATCGGGCGGGCCAATCACCGCTATGACATGCCGTCGCGCGCGCGCATCGTTCCGGCCAACCGCTTTGAGGTGCTGGAATGTGTTGCAGCCTTGCAGGCTGTGGCGGCGGGTGAATTGGATGGTGCGGATGACATGGATGGCGGGGCGCTGGATGTGCTGTGCCAGCATCTGTTATGCCTTGCCTGTGCCGGGCCACTGGAGGCAGATGCGCTCTTTGAGGCAATCACCCGATCCGGCCCCTATGCTGCGCTGCAGCGTGCGGAATTTGACGCCTGTCTGGATTTCGTGGCCACGGGTGGATATGCGCTGCGTGCCTATGATCGCTGGCAAAGGCTGGTCTTGCGTGATGGGCGCTGGCAGTTGCGCGACCCGCGCGCGGCGCGTGATATCCGCATGAATATCGGCACGATTGTCGCGCCTGAGCTGTTGAGCGTGCGGCGCGGCCCGCGCGGGGGCGCGCCTTTGGGCGAGATTGAGGAGAGTTTCGCAGCCAGCCTGCGCCCCGGCGACACCTTTCTGATTGGCGGGCAAACCGTGCGCTATGACCGCCTGCGCGACATGGTGGTCGAAGTCACGCCCCAGCCCGCGCGCATGCCGAAAATAGCGGTCTTTAACGGGCTGAAAATGGCCACATCCACAGAATTATCGGCCCGTGTTCTGGCCTTGATCGGGGATCGCAGCGCTTGGGCGGCATTGCCCAAGGAGTGCCGCGACTGGCTGGATTTGCAGGGGCGCATTGCGCATCTGCCACGCTCTGGCACGATGACCAGCGACAGCTTTGAACGCGGGGGGCGGTGGTATTTTGCGCTGTATTCCTTTGCCGGGCGCAATGCCAACCAGACAATGGGCCTGCTTGTGACCCATCGGATGGAGGGGGCAGGGCTTGCGCCTTTGGGCTTTGTTGCCACGGATTACGCGCTTCTGATCTGGTCGCTGGAGCCAGTGCGCGATCCTGCGCCGCTGCTTGATCCGCAGGAATTGCGCATTGGGCTGCAAGACTGGCTGGCCGAAAACGCCGTGATGAAACGCAGCTTTCGCGCCGTGGCCACTGTGGCAGGGCTGATCCAGCGCAATTTGCCCGGACAGCGCAAAAGCGGCAAACAAGCGACATTCTCCAGTGATATTCTATACGACACTTTGCGAAAATATGACCCCGACCATTTGCTGTTGCGCATCACCCGGCGCGAAGCGCAACGGGGCTTGGCCGATTTTGGCCGGATTGAGGAAATGTTGCGCGCGCGCGGGAAGATCGTGCATGCCATGGCCCCCCATGTAACGCCACTGGCCGCGCCTCTGCTGCTGGAGGCGGGGCGCATTCCGATCCGGGCCTCTGGTGCGGAGCGCGTGCTGGAGGAAGAGGCTGCGCGGATGATGGCAGAGGCTGGCTTGACGCTGGAAGCCACAGAGGCCAAAAGCGGGGCATGAGCACCTGTGCCTTTCGCTTTCATGGCGAGGATTTCATTGCCTATCCTTCAGGCGCGCTGCATTGGCCTGCGCAAGATGCGCTGCTGGCGGCGGATCTGCATCTGGGTAAGTCCGAGCGATTGGCGCGCCGGGGTGGCCCGCTTTTGCCACCATTCGAGACAGAAGCCACACTTGCACGCCTGCAAAGCGATCTGGGCCAAAGCTGCGCGCGCAAACTGATCTTGCTGGGCGACAGTTTTGACGATGATCTGGCCAGCAGGGCGATTTTGGGGGCGGAAGGCACAACAGGCAGCGCAACAGCGCTGCGTCTGCTTGCAAAGCTTTGCGCGGATACCGAGCTTGTCTGGATAACAGGCAATCATGATCCCGCCCCCATGGGGTTGGCGGGGCAAGTGACAGAGGAGATGATGCTCGCTGGATTGGCGCTGCGCCATATTGCGGGACAAGGCCCGGATATCTCTGGCCATTATCATCCCAAAATGCGCATTGCAGGCCAGAGGCGGCCCGCCTTTCTGATTGGCGCACCGCATCTGATCTTGCCTGCTTATGGCGCATATACGGGCGGGCTGGATTACGATGCAGAGCCGTTGCGCAGGCTGGTTCCCGGTGGGTTTGGGATTGTGACGGGGCTGGCGGCGCGGATGGCTCCTTTGGCCGCATGCCCGCTGCGGCGGCGCGTGGGGGGGGGGGGGGGGGCGACCGCCC
>JAIUNA010000097.1 GCA_022565265.1 Roseinatronobacter sp.
ACAACCGGCACCACAATCGCCATCACCATGCCGAACCATTGCGCCTGAAAGGGTATCCACAGCCAAGACCCCGGCGTGATGCAGCACAGATCCGTCGGGGCACCGGGCTGTGCATTCCACAGCATGAAATCCGGGATGGGCGTGTCAGAGCCTTGCTGAAGCGATGTGTAGCTTTGCAGCTTTAAAGACATAGCAATCATGTAGGCACCAAGGCCGAAAAATAGACCATGCCCCAGATTGAGGATACCCGCATAGCCCCAAGACAAAGCTATCGCCAGTCCAAGCATTCCGAAGACAAGGTATTTGGCGATACGGTTCAACCAGAACACATCATCGACAAGCAGCGGCAGCGCGAGAACGATGACGATAAAGGCGGCATAGACAGCCCGATCCCCAAGGGCGATGATCCTGTTGGACATGGTGGCTTACCTCGATTTGAATGCGAACAGACCGCGCGGACGCCACAGAATGATGGCGATGACCACGCCAAACACGACAGCGCGCGCAATGATGTCGTTGGAGAAAACAGATACGACCCCGTTGATCTGGCCCAGAAGCGCGGAAGACAGGATGGTTCCCAGCAAGCTGCCAACACCGCCGACAACAACTACAAGAAAGCCGTCGACAACAACTGTTGCCCCCATCTCCGGCATGACCGTGCGGAACCCGGCCAGCAAAACCCCAGCAACCCCCGCAAGCCCAGAGCCATAGGCGAAGGTAAGCGCAGAGACACGGCGAACATCAATCCCGCAGGCGGCTGCCATCTGAGGGTTGCGCATGATCGCGCGGATATGCACCCCAATTGGGGTTCGATACAACAGATACCATGTCAAAGCGGTAAGAAGCACCGTGACAAGAATGATGAAGCTGCGATAGGGCTGGATGGTAAACCCCATAATATCATAGGGTTGCATCATATAGGTCGGAACGCGCATGTTTTGCAGGCCGGGGCCGAGGCCGGCAATGCTGATCCCGAAAAAGCTCAGTCCGAATTCAAGCCGTATCAATTGCTGCAAGATGATAGCGACACCCCATGTTGCCAGAAGAGTATCGATAATCCGGCCATAGAGCCTGCGGATCACAACCCGCTCGATCAACAACCCGACCAGCGCCGCAACGACAAAGGCAAGCGGCAATGACAAATAGATGTTGAACCCCAGATGGATACCCGCCAACACGGCTGTATAGGCCCCGATCATTACGAGTTCGCCATGCGCCATATTGATCACACCCATGGCACCGTAAGTTATCGACAATCCCAATGCGATCAGTAGCAGCACCGATGTCAGGGACAGGCCTATGAACAAAACTTCAAACATTGTGATCTCCGACAACCGGGGAAAGAGGCGGATACCGTGAAGGTATCCGCCGGATTGGCGTCAAAGCCGGGATGAATCGAGACCTGCGCCTGTGCAGAAAAGATCATCATCCGTCTCACCATAGGCCACATAGGGCAGCGGTTTGATCGGTTCGGGATATTCGTCGATGATCTGCCCTTGGCCATCTGCGCCCCATTGTGCAATGCGCGGGGTCAGATAGGTGTGCAGATTTTCCGGATCGACGGTCACTTTGCCATTGGGGGCATCAAATGTCTGGCCTTTGATGCCTTCACGGATCGCATCGGGCGTTACCGCACCAGCTTTTTCGACCGCCTGTTTCCAGAGATAAACCTGGAAATAGGAACATTCGAGCGCATGCTGCGGCACCGCCGAGGAGTCGTTCACAAATCGGCGGTAGCGTTCTACGAAATCGTTATTCGCTTCCGTGTCGATCGCCTGGAAATAAGGGAAGGACGTGAAAGAACCTGCCGCAACCTCTGGCCCCATCGCCGCAATTTCGATTTCTGATGTAACCGTGGCACAGATTGGCAGCGTATCATGTGTCAGGCCTTGATTGCGGAATTCGCGATAGAACGCGATGACAGAATCCCCGACGACATTGGACAAAACCACATCGCAACCGGAAGAACGGATACGCGAAACCATCGCCCCCCATTCCGAATGCCCCAGCTCCAGATATTCATCCGCCACCCATTCGCCACCATTCTGTTCGATCAGGATTTTCGAGACTTTGGCCATTTCACGCGGGTAGATATAGTTCGACCAGACGATGAAGAATTTCTTCTTGCCCAGAGTATTGATGATCCAGGGAATGTAATTCGACAATTGCTGGTTGGGCACCGCGCCTGTGTAGACAACATTCTTCGAGCACTCGAACCCTTCATAATAGGTCGGATAGAACAGCATATTGTTGCGGCGCTCGAAAATTGGCAGCACGGCTTTGCGTGATGCAGACGTATAGCACCCAAAAACGGTGGGCACCTGATCACGCAGCACCAGTTTGGACGCCCTTTCATTGAATGTGCGTGTATCCGAAGCGCCATCTTCCAGAATGGGCTTGAGCATTTTGCCCATGACACCGCCAGCGGCGTTGATTTCAGCAATCGCCATCAATGTTGCGTCTGCCAACGATCTTTCGACAATCGAAAGCCCCCCAGTCAGCGAGAAAAGCACGCCGACTTCGATCTCCGAGTCAGCTTTGGCAGCAGATGCCCACAGACCGGGGCCAAGCGCAGCCGCAGCGCCAAAGGCTGCGGATTGCTTCAAAAAATTGCGACGGTTATTCGACATGTTCTTCATCCCCATCAAGAAGTGTGGTGTGGTTCAGCGCATGCAGACAGGCTGCACCCCAAAGCGGTGTGTGACCGTGGTGTCAGTGGGGCCGCCGCACAAACATGCGGAGCAAGCTGAATTTTGATATTTGGAAGCGTTAGAACAGGCTTAGACTGCCTATTCGTGTCCTGTAGTGTTTTCAGGGTATGTGACAAAAACTGTTGGTCTACAAAAAGGTGCGTCGTTGCGCCTTTCTGTTCGGACAACACAACCAGATCTACGGTTGATGTGTGTCTCTGTGGTGTCGCATATGGGCAGCATCGGCCATAAGCTGAGATTGTTTTACGTTACACTCGGCCCCGACAAAAGCTCGTTTGCATTGATTATCGCCTGCGCCATGTCTTCTATGGATGTTCGCTTATACATTGACTGCTCTCTGATTAATTTATAGGCATCTTCCTCGCTCAACCCGTGCATCTTGATCAGAATCGCCTTGGCCTTGGCGATGGTTTTGGTTCCCAGAAGCTTTTTTTCCAGCCGTGTGATTCGTTCCTGAGATTCTAGCTGGCGCAGCATGCTGGAATATCCGACCACCAGATTTGTCAGAATTCCAAAGCTTCGGACGGGTTTGGAAGTGACCGCAATTGCACCAATTTCCAATACGAATTCCAGCATTGCCGGATTCTCGTAATCAACCACGCCAATAATCGCCGGGCCGGGCTTTTCAGACCGGCGTAGCATATGAGTCAGTTCTTTCCGCCTGTCAAAGAACAGACCAAGAAAAATTACATCTGCATTTGGTGGAAGGCTGCGTTTGGGCGGCCATATCAATTCCGTTCTGCACCCAATCCGTTCCATCTGGTCGAGTATCGCCTGCCCATCCGTGTCGGGCGGATGGACAACCACCACAAAAAGATCACGCAAATCCCTTAGGCGGAAGCGGGCCATCACGACCTCCCATAAACCGCGTCGGATGCATCATCACGCGGCCTTTTTTCCAACTCGACCAGATAAGGATCGGGCGCCACTGGTTCGGTCGCTTCACGCACGATCTGGAATTTTCCGCCTTCGCCGACAACGGCCACGCGCGGCCAAAGATGGGTGTGATGGGTCACAGCATCCACACGAACAGTCCCCTGAGGCGCCTCGAAACTGAACGTGGGCAAGGCTTTGACCACTGACATACGATCTGTTGTGCCTGCGCGACGCACTGCTTCAGCAAATAATCTGACCTGAAAATACGCCGCTTCCGCTTCGGCGGAAACGGGGCTGTCAGGGCCAAAACTATCTTGATAGGCGTGGATAAAGGCCTTGTTCGCGGCTGTATCAACAACACTAAAATATGGTGCGGCTTTGATATGGCCAGTTGCGGCATCATTGCCAAGCGCATGAATTTCTGGTTCCCCGAAAGTCAAAGACGCAATCGGCTGCGCGTGCCTGTCAAACCCTGCCCTGTCATAGGCTCTGTAAAACCGCACGGCACCATCCCCAACCAGAGTGGAAAACACCACAACCGGCCCGGCATTCTTGAGGGTTGCGATGACTTTGGCGATCTCCTCGTCGCTGGGATTGAGCGAGATATAAACCTCGTCAACAACCTTTGCGCCACGATTGGACAACAGATCGCGCATGATCCGGTTGGATTCATAAGGATAAACATAGTTCGAGCCGACAAAGAAATAGCTGTCACCATGGGTTTCTGTCAGATAATCAGCCAGCATTCCTGCGTTCTGATTGGGGGCGGCACCCGAATAGATGCAACAGGGGGCGTATTCGAAGCCTTCATAGAGTGTCGGGTAGAACAAGAGCGAATTGCGCGCTTCAACCACTGGCAAAACTGCCTTGCGGGTTGATGACATGTAGCAGCCGAACAAGGCCTCTGCACCGGCATCCAGCAATCGTTCCGCCTCTGTCTTGGAACGCGCCGGGCTTGACGCCGGATCGGAATCCAGCAGCAGGAGTTCGCGCCCCAGAAGACCACCTTCTGAATTGATCTGCTTTACAGCCAGCATGGCGGCCTGCCGCTGCGCGCGTTCAAGAACGGCTGTGACGCCAGTTGTCGAGAATAATATGCCGATAGTGACCGGCGCTCCATGAGAAGCCATCGGGACATCCATTTGTCAAAAGGCCCCAAGTCTCCTTGGTGCCTGAAATATCGGCCACACCAGACAACGATAGATTGCGCCGTGATGATTGCCAAGCAGGGTATGGCCGCGGGAAATTGGCCTGCTCTCAACCGGGTGCATTCCCGCATTTCTGCCCGCCAAAATGATGGATTAATAAGCACTGCGGCTATAAATTGCACAGCTACAAAACCCGGTTGGCCGCTGAACCTTGGCTTTCAGCCGATCGCATATGATCAAACGGTCTATTGATGACAGTTCCGCCATGACCACCCTGCTTGTTGCCGATATCTTGCTGCTATCTGCAAGCACGGCCGGTTGGTGGTGGAACCAAATTCACCCAAGATGGTGCCCGACCGCGTTTCGCAGCCTCAGATTTTCTGGCAAGTCTCAGTTGAGTTCACAAAGCCCAGGCACCTTCTGTGCCGCAGCATCATGCACGGCAGCAACAAGTTCCGCACCTTTCATGGGCTTGGATAAAACCGAAGCGAATTCCTTGCGCTTGGTATCATTCAGCAAATCGGGGCGCGCCGTAACAAGAACTGTTGGAACCGGCTTTGGCAACTTGGCCGCAAACCTTGCCAATTCATCGCCCATCATCCCGGCCATGTTCATATCCGTGACCAGTACAGACCAGCTTTCGTTATCTGACAAGAGCATTTTTTTAACCTTTTCAAGGTCGGATTCGGCCTTGACTTCGGCCCCTGCGGCTTTGAGCATTCCGGCCAGCACTGCGGCAACATCGTAAAGATCGTCTACAACCATCACCCGCAGCCCTTTGAGCACCGCATGTGCTACAGAGCGATGCGACACCCCGCCAGAGCGATCTTTTGTGCGGCTGCCAGTGATTTCAGCGCGGTCTTCCGCAACAGGCCAGGCAACCGTTATGGTGGTTCCTGCGCCCGCTTCGCTTTCGATCCAGAGTGCCCCATCATTGGATTGCAGGATATGCGCCACGATCGACAGTCCCAGCCCGGTTCCCGCATGGCCCTTTGTTGAAAAATCGGGTTGAAACAGTCGCTCGCGGATATCCGGGCTGATGCCCGCGCCCGTGTCTGAAATCCTGAACAAGGCCACCTCCTCGCAGGGATAAGGCGCAACACCCACATTGGGGGGGAATGCGGGGGGTAGCGTACCCGCTGGCAGGGCAGAAATTAAAACCTGCGCATCGCGCGCCGCGCCGCCAGAATCGCAAGCATTGATCCCCAGATTCACGATAACTTGCGCCATCTCTGTCGGATTGGACCAGACTGGCACTGTCTGATCAGGCACTGCCAGACGCACGCTATGACGCGCAATGCGCTGGCTGCCCAGCAACTCCATCCCATCTTGCAACAATTTGCGAAGATCATGATCCTGCCGCTCGCGCTTCGGGTGCATAAATCTGCCAAGGTCGGATACCAGAACACTGGCAAGGTGGGATGTCTTTTGAATTCGCTTCAGCCCAGCCTTTACCGCGACTGCGCCCATCTGCTGCTCCTCCAGCAGTTCGGCTGTGCCAGAGATTACGGCGATAAGGTTGTTGAGATCATGCGCCACTGCCCCGGTGACCTGTGCCACCGTATCAAGCTGTTGGGCGCGCTGAAGGTCTTCGCGCAGTTTTGCCTGCGCGTCCTGCACCTGTTGGCGTTGCGCAACCTCTTCGGTAATATCAAAGGAAACACCAGACAGTTCAATTGGCGTGCCTGTTAGATCTGTCGCGCTGATCCCGACATGGTTGCGCAGCCAAACCCAAGCCCCATCTTTTGTTTTGCGCCGATAATTCGCAATCAAACGCGGCACCTGCCCAGACATAAGCGCGTCAAGCGCCTTGCGTGTTGGCGCGACATCATCGGGATATAGGCTTTCAAACCATTCATCGATCGAGAAGCAATCAGAATTTACAGGTAAAACCGCTGCCCATTCTATGGCAGTATCGGTTTTTGATTTCATTGTGCGCAGGTCAAGCTTCCAGGGAAAACCGCCCGTTGCCTCCATCACCGATCTGAGCAGCGCTTCGGTTTCCTTCAGCGCGGTGATATCAACCATAATCCCTTCCCAGAGGGTAGACCCATCTGGCAGATCACGCGGCACGGATTCAACCCTGATCCAGCGTATCTCTCCATGGACGATAATGCGTGCCTCGCCCAAAAAGGGGCGGTTATGGGCAAAGGCTTGGGTATTGAGGTGAATCCAATAGGCGTAATCATCAGGATGCAGACGTGAAAAGGCCCTGCCCACATCACCGACAGCTTCGTCGCGCGTCAGATCAAGCATTTCAAGAAATTTTTTGCTGAGAAAGGCAAACTCGCCCATCTTTTTATCGGGCTTCTTCAGCATGGTATATGCCCCGGCTGGCATGTTTTCTGTCAGCAAATAGGCAGTCTGTAGGGTTTTGCGGCGCTCAGCTTCCAGCGCCGCTTCAATGTGGCGTGCGGCTGTGATGTCCTGCAAGGTGATGATCACAAAATGATCATGCAGTGCGAACCCGATCAGAACAGCCCGCTCTTGCCCGGCCTTGTCCACGATCCGGTGTTCTTGTGCGGGCATTGTGCAGCCGGTGCGCTTGCTCTGCGCGACATCTGCCCACCAGGCTTGCCAGATGCTTTCGCGATAGGCCGGATCTGGAAATGCCCGCTCGGCCCAAGCGCTTGCTGTCGGCACATCTTCAACCGTAAAACCATAGGCTTCGACAAAGCTGGGATTGAGAAAACAAACAGTGGAATCGGGTGACAGATCCAGCACTGCCACCGGCATGGGCAAGGCTGCCAGTATAGACCAGAGTTCTCTTTCGGGATTGGGCAAGCCAGCGGGCATCTTGTTCTTTCTCTATCCCTGCGCTGAATGCTGAGAAGATGCCCCAACGATACCAAGCGCCCTGTGTCGCGGCGAATTTGATCTCATCGCAGATATGATCTGGATTGCCAATTTGCTATATGATGCTCTGGCTAGAGTGACCCTGGCCGACAAGTTCTGCCACATCGTCCGCGCGTGCCCATTGTCGACAACAATTGTCTGTATTGGATTTCCGATCAAGTATTTTCCGCGCCACTCAATTTCACGCCAGCGTGATCATACGTGTGTCAGCATGTCTTTATTCCATTGCCACGCCTTTCTTAATCTCGATGACGCCCAGCAGACTCATGCGAAGCAATATATTGACCACGTCTTGCGCGCGCCCCTCCCGGATTGGAGCGATACAGCACGCAGACGCTATGGCTAAGGTTTGAATATAAGCAGATATTGAAACCCGGCCCTTCGATATGTTGCTGGCAATATTCGAATATGCGCCCGATGTGAGGGCTTGAGTGGCGCAGGGCAAGCCGCTAGGTGTCTGGATGTGACCGCAAACATGCGATAGCGCCTTGCAAATGATAGCACCTTCTTTTCCGTGAATAACCTGCAGGAACCACAATGACGGCCGAAATAGACGCCCGCATCGCCCACCTTCTTCACCACCGCAAAACGGGCCTTGCCTTGGGAGAGCCGATTGTCCCTCCGATCTCGGTTGCGACCACGTTTCATCTGCCCCAAACCCAAGGGGCGATGCATTCCTATGGCCGCGCGGGTCAGCCCACATGGGACGCTGTCGAAGCGCAGCTTGCAATCCTGGAAGCGGCACAAGTGGTTTGCTTCCCCTCTGGGATGGCCGCGATCACGGCTGCCCTTATGTGCTGCCTGAAGGCTGGGGCGCGTGTAATGATCCCCTCGGACGGCTATTATGTTACCCGGCTGCTTGGCCGTGATATCTTGCAGGTCTATGGGGTGGATGTGGTGCAGATGCCGACCCTCGAAATGGAAACAGCCGATTTCACAGGGTTTCAGGTCATTTATCTTGAAACCCCATCGAATCCCGGTCTTGATACTGTCGATATTGCCGCAATTGCCGCGCGTGCCCATGCTGCCGGGGCGCGGGTCATTGTCGATAACACCACCCTTACCCCGCTACTCCAGCGCCCGCTTGATCTGGGCGCCGATCTTGTTGTCGCGGCAGACACCAAGGCGCCTGCCGGCCATTCTGATGTGCTTTTTGGGCATGTCGCAGGCCGCGATGCAGTGCTTATGGCACGGGTCGCAGACTGGCGGCGGCAATCAGGGTCGGTGCCCGGCCCGTTCGAGGCCTATCTTGTCCATCGCGGGCTTGAAACGCTGGAACTGCGTCTCAGCCGGATGTGTGCCTCGGCGGCAGTGATCGCCGAAAGGCTGGCGCAGCATCCAGCCGTGCACCGGCTGCGCTATCCGGGGCTGCCCGGCGATCCATCCTTTAAGGCTGTGGGTGGACAAATGAGCAATGGCGGCTTTCTGATCGGCTTTGAGCTGTCAGATGCGGCAACGGCCGAAAGCTTCCTTAGCCGCTGCCCATTAATCGAACAGGCCACCAGCTTTGGCGGGGTTCACACAGCTGCCGAGCGTCGCGCGCGCTGGGGGGATGATGTGGCAGAGGGTTTTATCCGCCTGTCGGTCGGGATCGAACCGGTCGAGGTGCTGTGGCAATCCATCAACGCCGCACTTCCATCGTAACACACGATGGCAGCGCCAGAACAGGCGAGCTACAGCATGTCGCGCAAAACTGGGAACCGGTTTTGCGCAAAAAGACATACGACCCATTCTAAAAAACCCGCATAGTTTGGCCCCTCGCCAGCGCAACTGCTCAAGCCCTTGGATATCGTCAATTGGATGACTGTCGAAGATGACGCGAGATAGTCCACTGGGTTCACGCCGCATATCTCGCACGATGAGGCAGATCAAAAAAACAGCACAGAGGCCTGTTTCACCCCGCAAACACCTGCCCAAGCCAGAGGCGCCACTGCGCGCAAAGGTCTTTAACTTATGCGGAACTGGTGCACCGTGGCGGCAGAAGATGAGAACTGGCAAGTTGTTTTGAAACGGTAGGTTACGGTGGCAGGAATTTGGTTGAGTGCCTTAGGGCTGCGAGATCATCGCCAGGAACGTCGACTGGCCCCGCGCCGCTCGAAATCGGCCGAGTTTGAGTCCCCCGAGCTCGCCTGTCGCGACGACGAGATCCCGTTCTGGGGAACAGGGCCTCCCCCTTGGGCTCGTCGGGGCAGGCCGCCGGGTTACCTCTGTCTCAAATCCTACCGCACCTTCGGAACCGCTCAGTTCCAAATCGACGGCCGCTCGCGAAGTGCATGGCTGAGAATGCGTCACTCAAACCAGGCCTTATTTAATGGAGGATGCCCATGCCTGAAAATCCTTGAAAAGCCGCCGAATACCTTCGCTGGAAATGACCCAGTCAGCTTTTGACTCTTTGAACCACAATTCCTCAAGGTCCACATGCTCGCTGGACATCAGTTTATCTAAAAAAGCATTCAATTCACGCACCGCCTCGTCACCATACCTCCGCCGGAAACTCGTGTAGATGTCATGGCGTGCTGTAGGGGAGTCAGACCCCCAATTCGGATGGACTAAGTCCATATCCTGATGGAACTGCAACGTAAAGTCACGGAAGGCCTGCGGCGGTTTCATGCTATTCGTCCCTTGGATAGGATGTTATGATTATGAAGCCGTTCGGCATGTCCGGCGCATGGCGAATATACGTTCCCACACCATAGGTTGTCCGCAGCCGAATCGGCGAAGAGGCTATACGGGTCAACCGATATGCCTCTTGGCTGGTGATGCTGGAGAAGGTGCTTGTTATGAAAGCGTCCTCCAATCGTCCAGTCGCGACCGCATTCACAATGTCTGCATTGCGGGAAAGGTTCGCATTCGTCAACCTCTCGGCGGCCGCGAGCGAGCTGAATGAACCGGGGCGCCAGCGGTAGACCGTGTAGAACAGCGTCCTGGCTTGCGGCACGGTGACCATGCCGATGAGGAAAGCCGTAAGCGGCGGTTACGCCCCATTGATTTGTTATATTCCTGACGCGTGATGTGCCTGCGAGAAGGTCTGCGTGAGCAGATGGAGGTTTCGCATGGCGGAT
>JAIUNA010000098.1 GCA_022565265.1 Roseinatronobacter sp.
CCCGCAGCACTGTCTTGCTGCGCAGTTTCTTCGGAACTGCGCTGAAAAGCACAGTTTCGGAAGACGGAATCGCCGCCGAGTGCGTGCGCCAGCGCCTGCGCGCGCTGATTGGGAACGAACCCCCCGAAGCCCCGCTGAATGATGCTGCATTGGCGCGGCGGTTGGCGGGCGAAGGGATAGAGGTTGCGCGGCGCACCGTCGCAAAGTATCGCGAGGCCATGGGGCTTGGCACTGCGCGCCAGCGCCGGGCCAGACATTCCGCCTCTCGACAAATACGCCTCTGATATATGAGTGTAAATTCTCATCAAAGCGTGTGATACACGCATTTTTTCGGTAAACATCACCGGTATGTTTTCTGCATTTTAAGTATAAGATGATATTTTTATTGCTTTATTTTTCCGATATGCGGCGCGCCACAGTTTGGCACATAGGCTGCATAAAACAGGTGTGGGTGTGTCATATGCCCGCCATATAATCCTGTCGGCCATAACGGCGGGCAGGCGCAACAGGGAGACCCGGAAACATGAAAGCCATTCACCGAACTCTTGTCGCTTCCGCCATTGCCTTTGGCATGGCCCCGTCTGTGCAGGCTCAGGAACTGATTGTGGGGTTTACCCGCGATGCAGATACGCTTGATCCCGCCAATCACCGCAATCGCGAAACCGAAACCATCATTCGCAATATCTATGATGGTGTGCTGACTCGCTCCTCTGATATGCAGATTCATCCTGAGGTTGCCGAAAGCTTCACCCAAGTTTCCGCGACTGTGTATGATTTCACGATCCGGCCCGGGATAACATTTCATGATGGTTCGGCTTTGACGGTTGAAGATGTGAAATTCACGCTGGATCGTGTGGTGCTTGAAGGCGGAATGGGCGGTGGCCAGAGCAGCCCGCGCGCCAGCCTTATGGGGCCAGTAGAATCCATTGAAATCCTTGATGAAAGCACATTGCGCATCACGCTGAGCGAGCCTTGGCCATTGCTGCCTGCGATGCTGCCCCATCAGCAGATCGTGTCACAGGCACATGTCGAGGCCATTGGCGCTGACGGGATGGCAACACAGGCCATGGGGGCCGGGCCATTCCGTCTGGCCGAATGGCGGCGCGGTGACTCGGTCATTCTGGAGCGGTTTGACGCCTATTACGGCGGCGCAACCGGCATTCCCGAAGCAGGGCCTGCCTGTGTCGAGCGGGTGATTTTCCAGGTTATCCCGGAATCGGCCTCGCGCGTTGCGGCCCTGCTTTCGGGCGATGTGCATCTTATCAACGAATTGCCACCGCATTCGATGAATCAGGTGAATAACAGCCCGAATGCACAGGTCATGACAGTGAATGGCACACGCAGCTTCTTTCTTGCCTTGAACAATGAAGGCGAGATTTTCAATGATGTGCGCGTTCGTCAGGCTGTCGCGCATGCGATTGACCGCGATCTGATCATTGATCGTATTCTTAGCGGGACGGCCACGCCGATTGACGGCATTCTCAGCCCCGATGCCTTTGGCAAGAACCACGATCTGCCAGCTTATGATTATAACCCGGAGCGCGCGCGTGCCCTGTTGGCCGAAGCGGGCTACCCAGACGGAATAACCGTGACGCTGGATACCGAAGGCGCGCTGCGTGATACGGCCGAGGCGATAGCCTCGTTGCTGACAAATGCCGGGATCACGACCCGCGTGCAGGTGGGCGAAAGCACACTTCTGACGCAGAAGTGGCGCACACAAGGCGGCCCGAAAGAGGGTGACATCTATCTCACCTCCTGGGGGAATTCGACGCTGGATCCGTTTGACATTTTCGTACCCACACACCGCACCAATGACCGTGGTAATGCCGCTGGCTATTCCAACCCCGAACTTGATGCGCTGTTGGATGAAGCTGCGGTAGAACTTGACCGTGCGCGCCGTGGCGAGATGTATCAGCAAGCCGAAGCCATGGTGAATGCCGATTTGCCCTATGTTTATCTTTGGGTACCGCAGGATATCTATGGGGTCTCGACCCGGTTGAGCAACTGGTCACCCAGCCCAGATAGCCGGATCAACCTGCACAGGGCCTGTCTGGACTGATATCTACGTATGCACACAGGGCAGGAGGCTGCCCTGTGTGCCCAAGCCCCTCAACATCCCCGCAACGGGCGCTATGCGTATTTGCGGCGCGGCGCTGACTTGTTGCAGCGGCTCGCCTTCGCAACCGGGAGAATGGCATGACCCTTACCAGACTACTTGAGCGCCTGTTGCAGCTTATACCGGTGCTGCTTGGTGTGAGTGTGATCGTTTTTGTGATGATGGCCCTGACACCGGGCGATCCGATCCAGATCATGATCGGCGATCAGATCGTGACCGCAGAACAGGAAGCACAGATGCGCCGCGACATTGGCCTAGATCGGCCCATGGTAGAGCGTTTCTTTGTTTTTCTTGGAAATGCAATACAGTTTGATTTCGGTCAGAGCTTCTATCATCGTCGCCCGGTTGCGGATGTGATCCTTGAACGGTTGCCTGCCACAATTGAACTGACCATTGTCGCCATGCTGATCGCGCTTGTAACGGCTATTCCGCTGGGTGTGCTTGCTGCCGTGCGCAAGAACTCGATCTTCGATCGGATCGCGACTGTGGGCGGGCTTTTGGGGGTGTCCTTGCCGGGGTTCTGGTTCGGTATTCTGCTTCTGATGCTATTTGCCGTACATCTGAACATTCTGCCTGTGGCTGGACGGATCAATTACGGAATCAGCCAAGGGATCACGCCCTATACGCATTTCCTGCTGATAGACACGTTGCTCAATGGCCGTTTGGATGCATTCCGCAACGCGCTGGCGCATATCATCCTGCCTGCCGTGACGCTTGGTTTGCCGATGACTGCGATCCTGATGCGGGTGACGCGTACTGCCATGCTGGAAGTGCTGCGTACCGATTATGTGACCTTTGCGCAGGCCAAGGGGTTAAGCCGCCAGCGCATTCTGTGGCGGCATGCGCTCAAGAATGCGCTGATCCCCACAGTTTCGGTGGCTGCCATCGAAACAGGAAGCCTGCTTGGCGGCAATATGATCATCGAGACAGTGTTTGGTTGGCCTGGGCTGGGGCGTCTGGTGGTTGAAAGCATCTTTGTGCGCAATTACCCGCTCGTTCAGGCTGCGGTGCTTCTTTACGCCGTCATCTATGTGATGCTGAACTTCTTTGCCGATATCCTTTACACAATCCTCAACCCAAGGGTGAAGCTGTGAGTATCCTAGAGCCAACCGCGCCGGTTGAGGCCGAATCCCTGTTTCGGCGCAATATGGCGGCTTTCATGGAAAACCGCCTTGCCTTCGGTTCGGCGATTGTTGTGGTGCTGTTCGTCCTGATGGCGGTTTTCGCTCCGTGGATCGCGCCAAATGATCCCTATGCCACCAATCTGTTCTTCCGGCTGCAACCGCCTGTCTGGATGGAGGGTGGTGACTGGGCCTATCCTTTGGGCGCGGATTCGCTGGGCCGCTGTATCCTCTCGCGCATTATCTATGGCGCGCGTATCTCAATTTTCATTGGGGCGGCGGTGATCATTGTTGCAACAAGCATCGGCATTCTGGCGGGGCTTGCCGCAGGCTATCTGCGTGGCTGGGTGGATGTAGTAATCTCGCGGCTTGTCGATATCCTGCTGGGCTTTCCGTATCTTATTTTCGCGATTGGCCTGATGGCCATGATGGGGCCGGGGCTGGGCAATATCATTCTTGCGCTGGCCTACAAAGAATGGGTGATCCCATGCCGCGTTGTGCGCGGTGAAACGCTGGCCACGCGCGAATTGGAATATGTCGAGGCCGCGCGCGCGCTGGGGGCTTCGGGCAGGCATATCATGCTGCGTGAAATTCTGCCCAATATCCTGTCGCCCGTGATTGTTGTTGCCACAATCCGGATGGCGCATGTCATCATTCTGGAGGCGTCTTTGTCCTTTCTTGGCCTCGGCGTCCAGCCGCCAACGGCATCCTGGGGCGCGATGGTGGCCGATGGCCGGGCCTTCATTCTTGTGAGTTGGTGGGTTTCCACCTTTCCGGGGCTGGCGATTTTGCTGCTTGTGCTGGCCATAAATGTTGCCAGCCAAGGCCTGCGCGACGCGTTTGATCCGAGGTTTACCGAATGAGCGCTGATATTCTTCTGGAAGTGCGTGGCCTGCGTACCGTCTTTGACACCCGCGCAGGGCAGGTTTGCGCCGTGGATGGGGTGGACGTTACCGTCAACCGTGGCGAATGCCTTGGTATCGTGGGCGAGTCCGGTTCTGGCAAATCTGTGACCTTTGCCTCGGTCATGGGGCTTGTTCGCGTGCCGGGGCGGATTGAGGCAGGCGAAATTGTCTTTGATGGCATTGATCTGCGCAAGCTATCCGCGAAAAAAATGCAGGCCATGCGCGGGCGTGATATTGCAATGACAATGCAGGATGCTTTGACCGCGTTGAACCCTGCGCTGACAGTGGGCGAGCAACTGGCTGAAATGCTGGCAGCCCATGCCGATGATCTGCCGCCGGGCCGGATGGCCCGCCGTGCCGCGATCCGTGCCCGCGCGATAGAGATGCTTACGCGTGTGGGCATTCCCTCTGCTGGTGAGAGGTTGGGCCAATACCCGCACGAGTTTTCGGGCGGAATGCGCCAGCGGATCATGATTGCCCTCGCGCTTGCCGCCAAGCCACGGTTGTTGATTGCGGATGAGCCGACAACAGCGCTTGATGTGACCATTCAGGCGCAAGTGCTGGAGCTGATCTCTGCGCTGCGCGCCGAGTTTGGCATGAGTGTGGTATTGATTACCCATGATCTGGGCGTTGTGGCCCAACATTGTGACCGGGTAATGGTGATGTATGCAGGCCAGGTTGTTGAAGAAGGGCCAACAGCGCAGGTGATCCGCCAGCCCCGTCACCCCTACACCCAAGGCTTGCTGGCATCTATCCCGCGCCCGGCGCGGCGGGGCCAGCCGATCCGCCCCATTCAGGGCCAAGTCCCTGAACTCGTCAATCTGCCGCCACAATGCCGCTTTCTGGAGCGCTGCCCCTTGGCTGATGACGCATGCCGCCACCCGATTGACATGCGGCCCGCTGGGCCAGAACGCCGGGCGCGCTGCATCCGCATTACGACCCCAGACATAGAAAAAGGCCTGAGCCATGACATCTGACCCTCTGCTCAAGGTCAGCAACCTGACCAAGACCTATACAGGAAGCCCCAGCGTTATAGGGCGCCTTCTTGGCCGCAAGCCTGTCAATGTGCGTGCTGTCTCGGATGTGTCGCTCACTGTGGCGCGGGGCGAAATCCTTGGCCTGATCGGTGAATCCGGTTGCGGAAAATCCACCCTTGGGCGCGCGATCCTGCGCCTTCATGAACCCAGTTCAGGGCGGGTTGAATTTGCAGGGACGGATGTTACCGCATTGTCTGCACCCGATATGAAGGCCATGCGGCGCCGCATGCAGATCATTTTTCAAGATCCCTATGCCTCGCTTAATCCGCGCCGCACGGTTTCTGATATCGTGGGGTTGCCGCTACAGTTGCATGGGCTGGCGCAATCCCGATCCGAGTTGCGCGACAAAGTCGCGATGATGTTGGAAAAAGTCGGGCTGAAGGCTGGCCAACTTGATCGCTACCCACATCAGTTTTCAGGTGGACAGCGCCAGCGTATCGGAATCGCGCGGGCGCTGATTTCCAACCCAGAATTCGTTGTCTGCGATGAACCGGTTTCAGCGCTGGATGTTTCCATTCAAGCGCAGATCATCCAGCTACTACAAGACTTGAAGCGCGAGTTTCAGCTGACATATCTCTTCATCTCGCATGACATCTCGGTGATTGGTTATCTGAGTGATCGGGTTGCGGTGATGTATCTGGGCGAGATTGTCGAAATGGGGCCTGTCGACTCTGTGCTGTCGCGGCCGCGCCATCCTTATACTCAAAGCCTGATGTCAGCCGTTCCCGAAATAGAGCCTAGCGGCAAGGCGCAGCGCGTGCGCTTGACAGGCGATCTGCCCTCGCCGCTCAATCCGCCAGCGGGTTGCAAGTTTCACACGCGGTGTCCGTTGGCCACGGATATTTGCCGGGTTCGCAAGCCTGTTACCGAAACAGTCGCCCAAGGCCACACTGCCGCATGCCACCGTTTGGATGAGAATCTGTCGCTGCTGGAAGGGGCTTCGGCGTGATCTGGGCGCAACTTCCGCAATTACAGGTGCCGATACTCTCAGGCGATGCCCGGACACGTGGCAGGTTGCAAGCGTTGGGTGCGGATGCAAGCCTGCGCGCCAAGGTACAGGTTGCGACTGTCGCACGGGCGCAGGCTTTGTGCGCCGAGGGGCGCCTGAGCCATGCGCTTTTGGAGTATGTCGCGGCACAATACCGCTTTCATCAGGAACATGATCCCGATGGCATGTCGGAACTGCAGGGCATTGCAGAGGGGTTTGATTTGCCCGAAGACATGCTGTTTTTGCATCTGCACCTTGGCACATTGCGGGATATTCTCAATGGCGCGCTGCTTTCGGGTGATGGATGCAGCGCTTTTGCCGTGGGCGATAGTCAGGACGGGCCATTTGTTGCCAAGAACCGGGATTTCACTGGCACGCATCTTGGGGTGCAGCGCCTGTTTTGGCATGAGGGGACGGATATTGTCACAGGCGGTACGCTGTGTCTTGGCAGCCTTGGCAGCCCAGGGGCCTATTCCAGCGGCATGAACGCCGCCGGGCTTGCGCTTGCCGATACCCAGATTGGCACGCGCAGCCATGCTGTGGGCTGGTTGCGCTATCTGGCGATGACGCGCATTCTTGCAACCTGCCATTCTGTGCCAGAGGCTCTGGATTGGCTGGAGTCGCGGCCACATGCTGGTGGTGGCGCTATCGTTCTGGCCGATCGTCACGGCGCGACAGCCTCGGTTGAACTGGGCGTCAATGGTCCCGTCACAAGCAGGGGCGTGCGCAGTTGGAACACCAATCATTTCCGCACCCCCCAGCTTGGGCCGGAAACCCTGTTGCACGAGGGGTCTGTTATTGATGACAATTCCGCTCTGCGCCTTGGGGCCTTGAGCCATCGCTTGTCTGGCCGCGCGCCCGGCCTGTCCGAGGCTGCTGCGATTATGTCATTGCACCGCGATTCCCCAGAGGCCGCGCCAGTTTGTCAGCACTCTGGCGCGGGGCACGACACCAGTACCTTGTCATCGGTTATCTATGCAATCGCGCAGCGTCGGGCCTATTTTCATGATGCAAACCCTTGCGCCGGCAACTGGCATCGGTTTGACTTGCCGCAATGACGGGGCGGCAGCATGGCGGGGCGCAAATGGCTGACTATGGCGGGGAATTGATTGGCAATGACCCCAAAATCGAAACCCTGCGGCAACTTGCCCGCCGTGTTGCCCGCTCTGCTGCGCGCACTGTCCTGATCTATGGCGAGACGGGAACCGGCAAGGGCCTTCTGGCGCGGATGATCCATCAGAACTCGCGCCGCGCCGATAAACCGTTTTTGGATATCAACTGCGCCGCCATTCCCGCAGGGTTGATGGAATCGGAGTTTTTTGGCCATGAGAAGGGGGCCTTCACAGGGGCAAGCGAGCGCAAGATCGGGCTGGTGGAGGCGGCAAATCATGGCAGCGTGTTTCTGGATGAGATCCGCGAAATGGACCCGCATTTGCAGGCAAAACTCCTGAGCCTGCTGGATACGCATCAGTTTCGGCGTGTGGGTGCCGTGAAATCCACCCATGTTGATCTGCGCTTCATTGCCGCGACCAACAAGGTCTTGTTGTCCGAGGTCATGGCTGGAAATTTCCGCGAGGATTTGTATTATCGCTTGCAGGTTGTCGCGCTCAATTTGCCGGCGCTGCGGGATCGGGGCGATGATGTGCTTGTGCTTGCACAGCACTTCATAACGCGCTTCAACATGGCTTTTGGCCGGGATATTCGGGGGCTTGCGCCCGAAACCACCGAGATTTTGCGCAAATACCCCTGGCCCGGAAATGTGCGCGAACTTGAAAACCTGCTGGAACGCATCTTCATCCTTGAGGATGAAGATATCATCTTGCCGCGCCATCTGCCCGACCGGATTTTGCGCACTGTCCGGTCTGGCGCCCCTGCAATCCCGCCTGCGGGCGATACAGCCCTTGTGGCTGAGGGGTTTCATGAGGCCACAGCGCAATTTCAGCGTGGCCTTGTCACGCGCGCGCTGGAACAGTCGGGCGGTAATCAGCAGGATGCGGCAAACCTGCTGCGCCTGACGCGCCACGCCCTGCGCCATCAAATCCAAAAACTGGGCTTGTAACCCTCTGACAATGCAACGTGTGCAATTCGCGCGAATGCGTGAATTGCACACGTGCGGTATGGGGGCTTTGTAATTTATTATATAAATATCAGTAATTTACCGCGAGTGCTACGGGCAAAATACGTGGCACAAAAGCTGCATATATATAGGTAGGACATTTACAAACGAGGCAGACATGTCATCCATGAAAGTCATCAGCCCGAATGGGCATCTGGGCTTTGCGCCCCTCAAGAACGGCAGTTTCCAGATTGGTGTTGCTGCCGGGCCAGATATCATTGCCGCAGATGCGGGCAGCGATGATATTGGCCCCGGCCCGCTGGGCAGCGATACCTGCGCCAGCCCCCGCGCATGGCAGGAACATGACCTGGAATTGATGCTTCTTGCCGCGCGTGAAAAGAACGTGCCCATGATCATTGGTTCGGCAGGAGATACAGGTTCGAACAGCCGGGTTGATATGTTTGTGCAGATCATCCGTGATCTGGCTGCAAAACATGGGCTTGCGCCTTTCCGTCTGGGCTGGTTCTATTCCGAAGTTGACCCAGAGCGCGTGCGCTCCAGCATTCGTGCCGGCGCAGCCGTGCAGGGGCTGGATGCCCGCCCTGACCTGACAGAAGAAGAGCTTGACGCAACCGACCGCATTGTCGCCATGGCGGGCGTGCATCCATTTCTGAAATTGCTGGAGGCGGGCTGTGATGTCATCATCGGTGGGCGCTCTTCCGATAGTGCCGTTTTCGCCGCCCCGGCGCTGCATCGCGGCTTTCCCGAAGCGCAGGCCTATTATCTGGGCAAAGTGCTGGAATGCGCCAGTTTCTGTGCCGAACCTTATGGCGCAAAAGAAACTGTTCTGGGCGAGATTACCCCAGACTGGGTGGATGTAACCGCCATGTCCCCAGAGCAGCGCTGTACTATCGCCTCGGTTGCAGGACATGCGATGTATGAACGCTCCAATCCGTTTCACGAATTCGTGGCGGGGGGCATGCTGGATATGACCGATTGCCACTATGATCAGATTTCCGAGAAGACAACCCGCGTGACCGGGATGAAATTTGTTCCGGCACAGGAAGTGCGGGTAAAGCTGGAAGGCTCTGGCAAGGTTGGAGAGCGGTTTGTCGGCATGGCCGGAATTCGTGACCCTTACACGATCGCCAATGTCGATGCCGTCATCGAATGGGCCAGAACGCAGACGCGCGAGCGCTTTGGTGAGAC
Organism: Roseinatronobacter sp.; assembly: GCA_022565265.1. Classification (GTDB taxonomy): domain Bacteria; phylum Pseudomonadota; class Alphaproteobacteria; order Rhodobacterales; family Rhodobacteraceae; genus Roseinatronobacter. The sequence goes on from JAIUNA010000098.1 coordinate 9,433, forward strand.
AGGCTGGGAATTGCATTACAATGTCTTTGGCCGCAATGGTGTCATGGGAGATATGGAACCGTTGAAAGACAAGCCGGGTCATGAGCTTTGCATTGTGGTGCAAGGTGTGGCTCCGACAGTGGAGATGGCAGAAGAAGTTGCCATGACGGGCACGCGCCAACTGTTCTATGCGCGCCTGCCAGATGTGAAAGGAACAGCAGGAGGCGTATCATTCGTGCTTGACGAGGTAATGCAGGCCAGCCCCGCATATCGCTGGACGCTCAATCACACTATGGCAGTGCGCGATCCGCTCGAACTATTCCCGACATTCAGTGAAACCGTCTCTGCAGGAGTTTCATCATGAACACGCGCACAACGCTTGCCACCTTGGCGAAAACTATCCGCAGCAAGAATGCCGGAACTGACAAGATCACCTTCGATATCATTTTTCGCGAGCGCGAAAGCTATGACCTTGTCCGCCGTTCTGGTGCTCTGACGCCGGAAAGCGTGTGTCGCGTCTTGAATGTCGATCCGGCCCGATTGACAGATTTTGTTGAATATGATCCCGGTTATGCGATCAAATTTACCATCTTGCGGGTGCGCCCCTCAGGTAGTGCGGGCGATGGTGATATTTTTGGCGCGCAGCAATATGCACCCTTCCTCGATTTGGAAATCGATATTTCCACAGCGGGTGCATAACCTGTCCCGGCTTTGCCCCGGCGGATGACGGCACGCCAAGGCGCTGGGATGTTCAGGATGTGAAAACGGGGGCCAGCCGCTGCACTGTGCAGGCTGGCCCAGGCTTGGACAAGGAAAACGGTATATGTTGTCTTCACTGAATATCTGTTCCGGCAGGCCCTGCTTTGGGGGCTTTCGGATGCGTCGCCTCTATTCTGGTGCTGGTCAATGGGGCAGCTAAGCGCGATGTCTGGGCCGCTTGCGGGGATCCGCGTGATCGAGCTTGCGCGGATACTGGCCGGCCCCTGGGCTGGCCAGACATTGGCCGATCTGGGGGCAGAGGTGATCAAGGGGGAAGCGCCGGAAGGCGATGACACGCGCCGCTGGGGGCCGCCGTTCATCGATCGTGACGGCACGCCAGAGGCTGCCTATTTCCATTCCACCAATCGGGGCAAAGCCTCTTTCACGGCAGATTTCCGCACCGAAGCGGGGCGCGCGAAAGTGCGCGATCTGGTGGCTGGTGCCGATGTGCTGATCGAAAATTTCAA
>JAIUNA010000099.1 GCA_022565265.1 Roseinatronobacter sp.
ATTCTTCATCGCTGCACAGATATACTGCCCCGCCAATCACCACCACACTGGCCGCCGCTCCGGCCAGTATGGCCGGAGAGGCCATAGCGGCGGTGCCTGCCGAGCCAAGCGCCCCTGTCAGTGTGCCCAGATTGCCAGACAGGATTAACGCGCCGGAAGAATGGACGATCCTTGACAAGGCAGAGGGCCGCTCGCGCCCCTCTTGCGGTGTTGCCATCCCCATCAGTGCCAAAGTTTCGTCTCTGGTGGCATTGACCAGCGCGCAGGTTTTCGAGGGTTCCACGCAGCGTCCGTATTTGTCGCGCCGTCCCTGTGCGGGTTGCGAATGGCTGCGGGTTTTGGGGTCGTAATTGGCGCAGAACACTTCGCGTTCTTCCGCGCTCAGATCGGGCATAAGATAGGTGATGACAACAGCGCCGGGGCAGTCTTGCCCCCGCCGCCAGAAGCGCTCGCGCGGTACGGCCGAACCGGGGTCATCCCCGAAAAATATGGTTACTGCTTCGCCGTCAATGCGCGTGTCACATTGCGATGCACTGGCATGGGCGGGGCCTGAAAAGGCAAGCCCTGCTGCAAGCGCCAGCATCGGCAACATCGCGGTGGCGATGGGAATGGGGGTCTGCATGTGCTCTTGGCCTCTGGTGGTCGGGCCGGTTGTTCCGGCCCTGTTGTGGATGCGCGACTCAGGAATTCCCAATGCGCATGTGCTGAAAACTTCGATATCTTGCGCGGATTTTGTCAAGCGCGCAGCGCGTGCGGGCCAGGGGCATCACGCGCTCGTGACTTTGCTTCCAGTAGATGGAATGCCTTACGCACGCGTGATCATATCAGGAGGATATTCATGACCCGCTCTTCAGTTTCTGCCGCGCCGCGCCTTGCGGTGGCGCTTGCGCTTGCTCTGGGGCTTGGCCTTGGGGCGGCTGGCTATGCTATCGCATCCAGCCATGGCCATATGAATCACGGTGGGCATGCTGGGCATGCAGACCACGGCGCAGCCGCAGATATGGCCCCTTCCACGGCAGCATTCATGGCGGCAAATGATGCCATGCACGCGGGCATGATGATTCCCTTCACCGGTGATGCCGATGTGGATTTCATTGCTGGCATGATCCCGCACCATGAGGGCGCGATAGCCATGGCCGAAATCGTGCTGGAATATGGGCAAGACCCGGAAGTGGCAGCACTCGCGCGCGAGATCATCGCCGCGCAGGCAGAAGAGATTGCGCAGATGCGCGCATGGCTGGCCGCGCGGGGGCAATAAGGTTTAGGCCGGGTCTGGCCTGAATTCGAACTGCTTTAGGCTGGCCGAGAATTCTTCGATGAATTCCAGCGCGATCAGCGATGGCGCTTTGTGTATGGGCCGTACCAATGACAGCTTATGCGCCATTGCGGGGCGGAAGGGGCGGTAGGCCACGCCGCGTGTGGCATATTGGGCGGCGTCCATTTCGCTGATAACAGCCACACCCACCCCATGGCGCACGAATTCACAGGCGGTGGTAAATTGCCGGGCCTCGATAAAGGTGTGGATGCTTGCGCCATCTGCGGCAAATGCCTCTTGCAATTGCCTGAAATAGGCACTTTCGCGGCGCGCATGGATCAGTTTGTACTGTGCCAGATCACGCGGGTGGATCACGTTCAGCCGCGCGAGGGGGCTGCCTTCGGGGAAAATGCACACTGTGCGGATATCTAGCCGGGTGCTTTCCAGCGCCGGGTGGCCCTCAAACCCGTCTGCATCGGTAATGCCCACATCAAATTGCGCCCCCACCATCCATTCCAGAATACGCTCTGGCCTGTCTGGTTCCAGCGTAAGGGTGACGCCGGGGCGGCTGTGCAAAAAACCGGCGATGAAACCGGGCAAATGGCTGACAGCAAAACCGGGCAGGCAGGCGATGCGCAATTCTCCGGCCTTGCGCTGTGTGATGTTGCGCCCGGCATCGGAAATCCGCCCCAGAAGATCCAGCGAGCGTTTGATATCCGGCATCAGAAACCGCGCTTCCTGAGTAGGCACAAGCCGCCCGTCCCGGCGTTCCAGCAATGCAAATCCCAGCGAATCGGTAAGATCGGCAATAAGGCGGCTAACAGCGGGTTGCGAGACCTCCAGCGCCTGCGAGGCGCGGGTCATTGTGCCGTGTTCGATCACGGCCAGCAGGGCCTCTAATTGGCGCGGGCTAAGCTGTGGCTGCATTCCCGTATGCTTTCCTTGATTTTTGCCGAATTCATAACATAACATTATGGCAATCCAAGAAAAAATTGTCTTGTCTTATGAATGTTACAATGCAACTTTAAACGCGATAGCAAGCGGCCAGAAATTCGCGGTCGTGATCACCATGCAAGAGCCACTGCTATCTCCATAGGGAGGATGACAATGAAGAAACATGTATTCGGCGCATGCCTTGCGGCAACCACTGCGCTTTCCCCTGTTTGGGCAAATGCTCAGACAACGATCAACTGGTGGCACGCTTTGGGCGGCGAGTTGGGCGAGCTTCTGGAAGAAGTGGCTGAAGGGTTCAACAACAGCCAGTCTGATTTCCGTGTCGTGCCCAGTTTCCGCGGCACCTATACCGAAACCATGACAGGCGCGATTGCCGCGTTCCGTGCGCGCCAGCAGCCCCATATCGTACAGGTGTTCGAAGTTGGCACCGGCACCATGATGGCAGCCGAGGGCGCAATCTATCCGATCTACCAGCTTATGGCAGACAAGGGCGTGCCTTTCGATGCCTCTGCCTATCTGCCAGCAGTGGTAAGCTATTACACCGATCCAAACGGGAATATGCTGTCTTTCCCGTTCAACAGCTCTACCCCGATCATGTATTACAACAAGGATGTTTTCGAGGCCGCCGGGCTTGACCCCGAACAGCCCCCGCGCACTTGGGCGGAAATGGAAGCCGCCTCTGTTGCGATCCTTGAATCCGGCGCGGCACCTTGCGGCTTTACCACATCTTGGCCAAGCTGGGTGATGCTGGAGAATTTCAGCGCATGGCACAATATCCCACTGGGCACAAAGGCCAACGGGTTTGAAGGGTTTGACACCGAATTCGTGTTCAACAACGAGTTGGTTGCCCGTCATTGGGACAATCTGAAAGCGTGGCAGGATGCGGGCGCATTCCGCTGGGGTGGCCCTGGCCCCGGCCCCGATGCCTTCCCGGCCTTCTATTCGGGTGAATGCGGTATCGTGTTCGGCTCTTCCGCCAGCCGTGCAGGCGTGTTGCGCAATGCTGATTTCAATGTCGGTTTTGGTTTCCAGCCTTATTATGATGATGTGGCAGGCGCGCCGCAAAATTCCGTCATCGGGGGCGCAACATTGTGGGTTCTGACTGGCCACACAGATGACGAATATATGGGCGTTGCCCGCTTCTTCGAATATCTGTCTGATCCGGTGGTGCAAGCTGACTGGCATCAGGTGACGGGCTATCTGCCGATCACGCAGGCCTCGTTCGATCTGACCCGCGAGCGCGGCTATTACGACGAGAATCCCGGTGCGGATACCTCGATCCTGCAAATGACGCTGAACCCGCCGACCGAGAATTCCAGCGGGCTGCGTTTTGGCAATTTCGTGCAAATCCGCGATGTGATCTCGGAAGAGATGGAAGCGGTGATGACAGGGGCAAAAACCGGGCAGCAAGCGGCAGATGACGCTGTGCGCCGTGGCAATGACCTGCTGCGCCAGTTCGAAGCTCAGCGCTAAGACCATGCCATAATGCCCCGCCCCGGCAGCTTGTCCGGGGCGGGGTTTTTGCACGCGGATCGGGGCCACACCCATGCAAACCAAACGGATTCCCTTTTCCAGCCGCTGGCTGCCTTATGCGCTGCTTGCGCCTCAGGTGATTGTGACGCTGATTTTCTTCATCTGGCCAGCGTCTCAGGCGCTGTATCAATCATTTTTGCGGCAGGATATTTTCGGGCTGCGCACAGATTTTGTCTGGTTTGACAATTTCAGCCGCCTGTTTGCCGATCAGCTTTATCTGAATTCGCTGAAGGTGACACTTATCTTCAGCGTGGGAACGACGTTTCTGTCCATGTCCATAGCGCTTTTGTTCGCGGTCATGGTCAATCGCATGATCCGCTCGCGCGACAGTTATACAACGTTTCTTGTCTGGCCCTATGCGGTTGCGCCTGCGATTGCGGGGGTGTTGTGGTGGTTCATCTTCAACCCCTCTATCGGGATCATGCCCTATATGCTCAAGGGCTTTGGCTATGACTGGAATCACCGGTCATCGAGCACCGATGCCATGATCCTTGTCATCATCGCGGCGGCGTGGAAGCAGATCAGCTATAATTTCCTGTTTTTCCTTGCGGGCCTGCAATCCATCCCGCAATCGCTGATAGAGGCGGCGGCCATTGATGGCGCAAGCCGGTTCAAGCGCTTCTGGACAATCGTTTTCCCGTTGCTCTCTCCCATCACGTTTTTCCTGATGGTGGTGAATATTGTCTATGCCATGTTCGATACTTTCGGCGTGATCCATGCCACCACAGAGGGCGGCCCGGCACAGGCCACCAATATTCTGGTCTATAAAGTGTATCGGGACGGGTTCGTGAACCTCAACCTCGGTTCTTCCGCCGCGCAATCGGTGATCCTGATGGGGATCGTGATTGTGCTGACTGTCATCCAGTTCCGCTATATCGAGCGGCGCGTGAATTATTAAGGGGCAGGGCCGATGGTTGAGAATAACCGCTGGGGCAATTTCTTTGCCCATCTGGTGCTGATCCTTGGCGTGGCCATTGTGATCTTTCCTGTCTATGTGGCGATCATCGCCTCGACCCATCCGCCGGGGACGTTCATTCGGGGTGTCATGCCGCTTTTGCCCGGCCCCAATGCGCTGGAAAATTACAAAACCGTCATCACAGACGGGCGTTCGCGCGCAGGCACGCCGCCCATTGGCGGCATGTTGTGGAACAGTTTTGTGATGGCCATGGCCATCACAATCGGGAAATTGTCCATCTCGCTGCTGTCGGCCTTTGCGATTGTCTATTTCCGCTTTCCGTTCCGTATCTTCTTTTTCTGGATCATCTTTCTGACGTTGATGTTGCCTGTGGAAGTGCGGATCGTGCCCACTTTTCAGGTTGTGGCCGATCTGGGGATGCTCAATTCCTTCGCGGGCCTGTCCATTCCGCTGATTGCAAGTGCCACGGCCACGTTCCTTTTCCGCCAGTTTTTCATGACAGTCCCGGAAGAACTGATGGAAGCCGCGCGCGTGGATGGGGCGGGGCCGATGAAGTTTTTCAAGGATATCCTGCTGCCCTTGTCGATCACCAATATCGCATCACTGTTTGTGATCATGTTCATCTATGGCTGGAACCAATATCTCTGGCCGCTGCTGATCACCACAGACCCCGAATATTACACCATTGTCATGGGCATTCAGCGCATGGTCACAGGCGGCGATTCAGAGCCGCTGTGGCATCTGGTCATGGCCACTGTCGTACTGGCCGCTTTGCCCCCGATCCTTGTGATCCTGTTCATGCAACGCCTCTTTGTCAAAGGCCTGACCGAGACGGAGAAATAACCCATGGCCTCTATTACCTTGGATAAGCTTGGCAAGGTCTATGCGGGCAATGTGCGCGCGGTGACAGATGTCAATATCGACATCAAAGATGGCGAAATGATCGTGCTGGTTGGCCCCTCTGGTTGCGGCAAATCCACCTTGCTGCGCATGGTTGCAGGGTTGGAAACCATAACCGAAGGCACGCTGAAAATCGGGGATCGGGTGGTTAACCATCTGGAACCTGCAGAGCGTGATATTGCGATGGTGTTCCAGAACTACGCGCTTTACCCGCATATGACCGTCTATAACAATCTTGCATATGGCCTGAAAAACCGCCGCTTTGCCAAGTCCGAGATTGACCGGCGCGTGAAAGAAGCCGCCGAGATGTTGCAGATCGGGCAATTTCTGGATCGCAAGCCGCGCCAGTTGTCGGGTGGGCAGCGCCAGCGCGTGGCCATGGGCCGCGCCCTTGTGCGCGAACCTGCGGCCTTCCTGTTTGACGAGCCGCTGTCAAATCTGGATGCGAAATTGCGTGTCCAGATGCGGGTGGAAATCCGGCAATTGCAAAAGCGCCTTGGCACAACCTCGCTTTATGTCACGCATGACCAGTTGGAAGCGCTGACAATGGCGGATCGTCTGGTGGTGCTCAATGGCGGGCGGATTGAACAGATCGGCACGCCAATGGAACTCTATTCGCGCCCTGAAACCGTGTTTGTGGCGGGGTTTATCGGCTCTCCGGCTATGAATATGCTGCCTTCGGATTACCTGCGCGGGCTGGTTGCGGCAGAGGCCTTGGCCCATGTGCCCGCCAAGGCCGATCTTATCGGTATACGGCCCGAAGATCTGGCGCTTGGCCCGGCACAGGAAGGCGCGCTTGCGCTGAGCGGGCGTTTGCTGCTTCTGGAACCGGCAGGGGCAGAAAGCCATCTGCATCTGAGCTTTGAGGGGATGGCAGACACCATCACCGTACGCCTGCCACATGTGCCCGATGTTGCCGAAGGGGCGATGCTGAATTTCTCTGTGCCGCGCGACAAGCTGCACCCGTTTGACCGCGAAAGCGGCAAACGGCTGGCGTGAGGGCTGGGCATGTCCAACCCATTCCGGCGCCCCAAGGGCCAACCGCTGATCTATGGCCATCGTGGCGCACGTGCTGTGCTGCCGGAAAACACGATGGCCGGGTTTGAATATCTGGCCGAAATTGGCGTTTCGGCGGTGGAGATTGACGTTCAGAATACGCAAGGCGGCGTGCCTGTTGTGATCCATGATCCTCTCATGCCCATGCAGCTTGCGCGCGATGGTGCGGGCAACTGGCTGCCTGCGCCGGGGCCGAAAATCCGGGATCTGACTGTGGCAGAGGTGCAAGCCTATGATCTGGGCCGCCTGCACCCCGACCATGACTATGGCAAGCGCTACCCTAACCAGCGCCCTGTGGATGGCGCGCGCGCGCCCCTGCTGGCCGATGTGCTGGACTGGCAGGCCAAACATGACGGGATGATCCTGAACATAGAGATCAAATCCTTTGCCCATCGTGATGATCTGGGCGATCCGCCTGCCGCGCTTGTGGCCTCGGTTCTGGCCGCGCTGGCGCGGCATGATCTGGCCGCGCGGGTGGTGATTTCATCCTTCGACTGGCGGGTGCTTTCTGACCTCCAAGCCCTCGCGCCAGAGATTGCACGCGCCTATCTCAGCTATCAGCAGCCGGGCGAAGAGATTACAATCACTGACGGCTCGCCTTGGATGGATGGGCTGTCACTGGCACAGGCCGGCGGCAGCTTGCCCCGTCTGATTGCGGCACAGGGGGCGCGCGCTTGGTGCCCCTATTTCCGCGATCTGATACCAGAGGCGCTGGCCCAGGCCCATGCCTGCGATCTGGCGGTGAATGTCTGGACAGTGAATGCTGCCGATGACATGCGCGCCATGCTGGAGATGGGGGTGGACGGGATCATCACGGATGACCCGGCCTTGGCGTTGGCTCTATTGGGCGAAAGCCGCGGCGCATAGCGCAGGCTGCGTGCTTGGCACGCAGCTTGCCACAGCCCCAATCTGCCCCGCGCGCAAGAATGTGTTTGGTCAGCACGCGGCCCACAGACTATGATTGTCGGGAAACATATTAAGGACACAGGCGATCATGCTCAGATCTTTCGCGCAGCCCCCCGCAGCCTTGCTGGTGGCGCTGCTTCTTGCGCTTCTCCCTATGCGCCCTGCTGCGGCGGATGATCTGGCCCGCGCCTATCTGTTGCCCGAACTGTTCGAAATCATGGCCGAGGAAGGGTTGCAATCGGTCATGGCCGATGGTGTTACAACCCTTGAAGGCCGCGCTTTGACGCAGTTTCAGCGCGATGTGACGCAGATTTATCAGGCAGAGCGGATGGAGGCCGATTTCACCGCCCGCCTGCGCGCCGAACTCGAAACCCAGCCTGATGTGGTGCAAGATGCGCTCGATTTTGCCCAGACCGATCTTGGGCGTAAAATTCTGCGGCTGGAGATTTCGGCGCGCAAGGCGCTGCTCGATCCTGAAGTGGATGATATCGCACGCATGGCCCTTTCTGACGCGCGTGGCGCGCGCGCCTCTGAAAGCGCGGCACGCAGGCTGGATCTGGTGCGCGCCCGGATCGAGGCGAATGATCTGGTCGAGTTGAATGTCTCGCTGGGTCTGAACACAAGCTATGCCTATTACGCAGGCATGATGGCCGAGGATGCAGCGAATGAATTGAGCGCGGAACAGGTGCTGTATCTGGTCTGGGCGCAGGAATCCTCTATCCGGCTGGAAGTGGAGGATTGGAGCGAATCTTATTTTCTGATGGCCTATGCCCCCCTAAGCGAGGAAGAGATGCAAGCCTATGTTGCCTATGTATCCACCCCGCTGGCCCAAGCCTTCAACCGCGCATTATTTCGCGCCTTTGATGCGGTATTTACGGATATCTCCAAATCTGTGGGCCGGGCGCTGGGGCGTAGGCTGAGCGCTGAAGAGTTGTGAGCGGCAGCAAAGCGCGGGTTTAGACTGGCCGCTCCAGCCGCGCGCCAAGCCTGTCCAGAAAGCCAAGGCAGGCCGTCAGTTGATCAAGCGCCAGATATTCATCGGGTTTATGCGCCTGCGCGATTGATCCCGGCCCGCAAATGACAGCGGGAATGCCGATTGCCTGAAACAATCCTGCCTCTGTCCCGAACGGGACAAGCCCGGCAGCATTGGCCCCTGTCAATTCCATTGCCAGATCGCGTGCGGGGTTTTGGGCCTCGCGGGTCAGGCCCACCACTTCGGCCACGGTTTCGGTGCAGATATCAGCCCCTGCATGGCGCGCGCGCATCGCAGGCAGCCAGTCTTCCTGCACCAGCGCGGCCAACCGTGCCTTTACAAATTCGGCATCAGAGGGTTGCACAGGCCGCATTTCCCAATCCAGCCTTGCCTTGCCGGGGATGACATTATGCACCAGCCCCCCCGCCAGCATGCCGGGGTTTATGGTGCTATGAGGCGGATCAAAGGGGCAATCCTTGGGCGCGCGGGCTTTCAACTCTGCGCGCAAGTCTACCAGCGCCAGCGTGAAACGCGCGGCATATTCCGCCGCATTCACCCCCAGATCGGGGGCAGAGCCATGCCCCTCCAGCCCCGTAAACCATGTTGTATACTCAAAACACCCCTTATGGCCGTCTATCACCTGCATCATTGACGGCTCGCCAATGATCGCGGCAGCAGGGCGCAGGCCGCGCGCCTGCAAAGCCTCTGTCAGGACTTGCGCGCCAAAACAGCCGATTTCCTCGTCATAGGTAAAGGCAAAATGCACTGGCACGGCGAGTGCGCGGCGCGCAAATTCGGGGGCCATCGCCACACAGGCGGCGATAAAGCCTTTCATGTCGCATGTGCCGCGCCCAAAGAGTTTGCCATCGCGCTCCACCATCTGGAAGGGGTCGCTGCTCCAGGGTTGGTCGGCCACGGGCACGACATCGGTATGCCCTGAGAGGATGACGCCACCGGGCCTGTCGGGGCCGATTGTGGCAAAGAGGTTCAGCTTGCCCCCGGTTGCATCGGGTTGCATCCAGATGCGCGCCCCGCAGGCTTGTAGATACCCGGCAATATGCTCTGTTATCGCGCGATTGCCATCGGCGGATATGGAAGGGAAGGCTACCAGCTCTGCCAAAATCTCTGTGCAGCGCGCAAGCCGTGCGGTTTGGCTTATGGTCTGCATGGTCTATCCCTGTGGCATGTCATGCCTCAGGGCTAAAGCCATGGGCGCGGGGCGTCAATCCTGCTTGGTATCTTCGCTTGGCGCGGCGGCACCCTCATCCGGTGCGGGTGCATCCGGTGTTGGGATTTCTTCCGCTAACAGGGGCGCGGGGCCAGCGATGCGGGTGATCTCTGCCAGCAGCCATTCGGCGCGGCTGATAAGTTCATCTGCCGTTTCAATCCGGCTTGCAAGGCGGGCGGCCTTTTCGGGCTTTTCCGGGGCTTCCTCTGCCAGTTCCGCGCGGCGCGCATGCAGTTTTTCCAGCACCTTCTCCACGTCGCGCACTTTGATCTTATGCGCCTTTCCCGCGCCCAGTCGCGCGTAATAGGCTCCCAGTCTTTCAGCCAGTTTTTCATGTGCCATGGCTACGCCCTTTTCTGACCCGGTTATTCCAGCAGTAGGATCATGCGCCTGTGACAGTGTTATGACAAGTGATCTTCCGATTGGCCCTTATTCTCGTCCTCATCCTCATCCAGTTCCAGAAGGCGTTCTATTTCGGCCTCTGCTTTGTCTTCGGGGCGGTAGGCCAGTTGGGCGGCATCCAAAAGCGCATGCATGCTTTCAAACGCATAGCTGGAATCGTTGAGGAAAGATGTGGCATCGCTGGCGGTTATGCGCCTGGTCTGCAATGCAGCCTCGACTGTGCGAGTCGCCCGGCGGCCCCCTTCGGCCAGCGCGCGCCGCTCTGCCGCGATCCAAAGCGCAGAGCGCGCGGCGGGATCAGTCGCTTCCAGCCGTTCAATCTCGACCAGAATATGGGCAAGTTCTGTGCGCAGAGTGTCATAGAGATGTGATATCTCGCCCATATCTGCGGTGGTGAAACGCTGCACATTCTCGCGCATATGCTTGACCGCCTTGACCGCGCGCACAAGCGCGCCGGCAGCATCGCGCAATTCCTGCACGCGGGTCAGGGCCGGGGCGGGTA
>JAIUNA010000100.1 GCA_022565265.1 Roseinatronobacter sp.
ATCCATGTCTTCGATCATCCGCTGGCGCAGCGGGGTAGTCTTTTCCTCCTTCATGGGAACCTCCTGTTTGACGGTGGGAAAGACCACAATCGTCAGCCCAGAAGGGCCTGCCACAAAGAAAAACCATTCAACATGTTCCAACGTCGCGGTCAGGCGCCAATGCCGCGAAGCGGCTTAGTCCGTCCGCTCAAACCTGCCCCTTGCTATCTTATATGCGGCACACAACACCAAGGGCCAAAGCGCTAAAACCGGTCTGCGCGCACCACATCGCAATCGGTGACACTGACAACCCCGATATGGCGGTCGACCACCGCAAACGCAGCCTCCAGCAGCGGATCAAGCCGGTTGGGATGCACGATGCACACAACCGCAATCATGCCACTGGCACGGCTGACCTGCCCCTCACGGCTCCAGCGGCCAGAGCGGCCAGACCCGCCCAGAACAGGCAGGATGGTAAAACCTTTCACCCCTGCCTTTTCCAGTGCCTCTGACAGGCGGCGCTCCATCACGGCCTCGATGGTGATTTCTACGCGCTTTGCCTTATGTGTCTGCATCTGTCATCCTCCCGTAACGGCCTGCGCGACCGCCAGATAGATGGGAATACCAAGTGTCAGATTGAAGGGGAAGGTGATCCCTAGGGCCAAAGTCAGATATATTGCGGGATTTGCCTCTGGCAGCGCCACCCGCATCGCGGCAGGCACGGCAATATACGAGGCCGAGGCCGAGAGTGTCATCATCAAGACCACTCCGCCCGTGGACAGGCCCAGAAGCAGGCCCGCCAACAGCCCCAGAGCGGCCCCTGTCAGGGGCATCAGCACGCCAAAGACAAACAGGCCGGGGCGCAGCAGCCCGCGCGTTTCGCGCAGGCCGCGCCCTGCAACCAGCCCCATATCCAGCAAGAACAGGCACAACACCCCCTGAAAGGGCGAGACGATAAAGCTTTCAATCCGCGACAGCCCGTCGGCGCCGGTGATTGCCCCGATGGCAAAAGAGCCAACCAGCAGCACGATAGAGCCATTGAGCAGGATTTCCCGCAGCAATCCCGGTTCCATCCCGCCGCCATGCCCATTTGGCCCGCCCGCCCGCGCCACCAGCCAGAGGGCAGACAAGATTGCAGGCGCCTCCATCGCGGCGGCCACGGCCACCATATAGCCCTCGAATTCCAGCCCGGCAGAGCTGAGAACCGAACTGGCGGCCACGAATGTCACAATCGAGATAGAGCCATAATGCGCTGCCACAGCGGCGGCATCCACCACCGAAAGGCCCGTCAGCATCCGCAGCATCGCAAAGGCGATGAAGGGCAACAGGAAAGACAGGATCACCCCGGCCAGCAGCGAAAACAGAAGTGTCGCATACACCCCATGCGCGGCCACACTGGCCCCACCCTTGAAGCCAATGGCAAAGAGCAGATACAGCGACATGCCCTTTGCTACGGCTTCGGGCACACTCAGGTCAGAGCGCGCGAAAGCAGCAGCAAAGCCAAGCGCAAAGAACAGGATGATGGGAGAGATCAGGTTTTCCAGAGCCAGTGCCAGAATGCCGTCCATTGCAACCCTCACGTTAGAGCGTCTTCCAGCAGCCCGCCCGCCCTGTGGCCTTTGGGGATATCCCCGCAAGGCCCGGCGCAGAGTGTCTGAGCAGTCTGGATTTGCGGCTTAATGGGCCATCTTTGCTGCGGTTGCAACATAAACACACAGGCCAAGGGCCATATTTGACAACCCCGCGCTCAATATCCCCGTGCGCGGTTGACCACATGCAAAAGCGGCTCGCCCCGCGCGCTGCGGGCGATATTTGCCACGATCACGCGCGCGGCACTGGCTGCGCGGGTGGTGGCGGCGATATGGGGTGTCACTGTCACGCGCGGATCGGCCCAGAACGGATGATCGGCGGGCAGGGGTTCAACGCGGAACACATCCAATGTGGCCCCGCCAATCTGCCCGCTTTCCAGCGCGGCCAGCAGGGCCGCATCATCAATCAGCCCCCCACGCCCCGGATTGATAATGCGCGCCCCGCGCGGCAATAGCGCAAGCGTGCGTGCATTCACAATGCAATCGGTATCGCGCGTCTGGGGCAACAGGGTGACAAGAATTTCGGCATGGCGCAACGTGGCCTCCAGCCCCTCTGCGCCGTGGTGGCAGGTGATCCCGGCCAGCCCTTTGGGCCGCGCCGACCAGCCCGCAACATCAAAGCCGAAATCCGCGAGTGCGCGGGCACAGGCGCTGCCCAATTCGCCAAGGCCAAGGATGGCTACCTTGCGCTCTGGCGCAAGCGGCGGCTCTGCGGGCTCCCAATCGCCGGGCAGGGCGCGGATATGGGCATCCATGCCCAGATGATAGCGCAGCACATGGCCACAGACATATTCCACCATCCCGCGCGTCAGTGCGGGATCAACCATGCGCGCAAGGGGCTGTGTCAGGGTGGGATTGCCCACAATCCGTTCTACCCCGGCCCATAGGCTCAGCACGGCCTTGCAGCGGGTGAAGGGGGGGAAATCCTGCAAGGGGCGGGAGGGGGCATAGATGATGTAATCCACCTCTGCCGCCGGGGCATCGGTAACAAGCCGCACAGCCAGCCCGTTTTCATCAAACCCTGCCAAGAGCGGGGCCTGATATTCGGCAAAGCTGTCTTCACCGGCAGCAAACAGCACGCACAGGCTCATGATGGCAGCCTTGCACGATGCACATGGGCCGATTGCACCAGCCCGAATCCCACCATCAGAACCACCATCGCAGACCCCCCGAATGACACCAGCGGCAAAGGCACGCCCACCACGGGCGCAAGCCCCATCACCATCGCCATATTCACGGCAAAATACAGGAAAAAGGTTCCTATAACCCCCATAACCAACAGCGCGCCAAAGCGGTTTGTCGTGTTCAAGGCCGTGAGCAGGCACACGGCCATGATGAGCATATATAGCAGCAAAAGCGAGGCCGCGCCGATAAAGCCAAATTCCTCGGCCAAGGTTGTGAAAATGAAATCGGTGTGCTTTTCGGGCAGAAAGTTTAGCCGTGCTTGTGTGCCTTCCATAAACCCGCGCCCAGACCACCCGCCCGATCCCAGCGCGATCATGGATTGGTTGATGTGATAGCCCGCGCCCAAGGGATCAAGCGTCGGGTCAAGAAAGGCATCAATCCGGCGGTATTGGTAATCCTTCAAAAGCTGCCATTCTGTCCCGCGCGAGGTGAGCACAGTCGCCACCAAGCCAATACCCGCCGTTATCAATGCCGCAAAGTAGGCCCAATGCACCCCTGCGGCAAAAATCACGGCCCCCCCGCCCAGTGCCAAAAGCAGCGCCGTTCCCAAATCGGGCTGGCGCAGCACCAAAACAGCAGGAACCAGCGCAATCGCCGCCGCCGCCAGCACCCAGACAGGATGTGATACCTTCTTCAAATCCAGCCAGTCATAAAAGGCGGCAAGCGCCATGATTGTGGTGATCTTGGCCAATTCCGAGGGTTGCAAACGAAATGGGCCAATCTCCAGCCAGCGCTTTGCGCCCATGCCGATCGTGCCAAACAACTCTACCCCCAGCAGCAGCAGCAGCGACACGGCATATGCCACCCCTGCGATAGAGCGCCAGAACCACAAGGGCACAAATCCCACCACAAACATGATCGCCAGCCCAAGGCCAAAGCGCTTGATCTGCAATTCCGCCCAAGGGGTAAGATTACCGCCTGCAATGGAAAACAGCATCAGAAAGCCGTAGCAGGCCACCGCGATCAGCAGCGCAACCAAGGGCCAGTTCAGATACAGCACTTTGGCAAGGCCTGTGGGCATGCGCTTGGTATTATATTCCAGATAACTCATGCCCGGCTCAACCGCATGTCTTCGGGGCGGCGCAGGCGCTCTTCCATTTCCTGTTGTTCGTATTGAATACGGTTGCGCTGGGGCGCGGGATAGGCCGACAGGGGGGGGCGCCCGTCATTGAGTGCTGCCAGCGCGATATCGCGGCCAATGGGGGCCGCCGCCGATGAGCCGCCGCCGCCATGTTCCACCACAATGGAGACGGCAATTTTGGGCGCCTCGACCGGGGCGTATGTGACAAACAGCGCATGGTTGCGCCGGTTCCATGGCAAAGCTTCCTGCCGCCGGATACCTGCATCCCGCTCTGCGCGGGTGATCGAGAAAACCTGCCTTGTGCCGGTCTTTCCCGCCATTCCCTGCCCCTCGGCCACCACGCGCGAGGAATAGGCGGTGCCGCGCTGGTCATTGACGGTTTCATACATCCCGCGCCGGATCAGGCGCAGCCATTCGGGGCGCAGATCAAGGCTTGCAGCCTGCGGCTGAGCGCGTTCCAACGGATCGCGCACCAGCCTTGGCAGCACGGCGGAATTGGACGCCAGACGCGCTGTCATCACCGCCAGTTGCAAAGGTGTTGTCAGCACAAAGCCTTGCCCGATCGAGGCATTGACCGTATCGCCTACCCGCCACTCTGCGCCACGGTTGTTGCGCTTCCAGTCGCGCGTGGGGTTCAACCCGCCTGCAACGGATGTGATGGGCAGATCATAGCGTATTCCAAGCCCTAGCCGCGTGGACATCTCGTTGATCTTGTCGATCCCGCAGCGCTTGGCCATTTCATAGAAATACACATCGCAGCTTTCCGACAGGGCAGAAACCATCCCCACACGCCCATGCCCACCGCGTTTCCAACAATGAAAGCGGTTGCCCGACACATCCATATGGCCGGGGCAAAAGACGCGCTCTTGCCCATCGGTCACACCTGCCTCCAGCGCGGCCAGCGCTGTCACCATCTTGAAGGTCGATCCGGGTGGATACATGCCTTGTACTGTCTTGTTCACCAGCGGGCGGTAATCATTGTGCAACAACCCGTTGAAATCCGTGGTGGAAATGCCGCGCACAAAGAGATTGGGATCAAAGCTGGGGCCAGAGGCCAGCGCCAGAATATCGCCTGTGGTGACATCCATTACCACGGCTGCCGCACTCTGGCCGCGCAACCGCTCCAGCGCGTAATTTTGCAATTTCGCGTCAATCGTCAGATGAACATTGCCGCCGGGCACGCCTTCCACGCGGTCAAGCTCTCGCATGACGCGGCCCACAGCGTTCACCTCCACTCGCTGAGAGCCAGCACGCCCGCGCAGCCGGTCTTCCTGCATCCGCTCCACACCACTTTTGCCGATCTGGAAACGCGGGATCAGCAAGACGGGATCAGGCGCTTCCAGTGCTTCCAGATCACGTTCAGAAACCGGGCCGACATAGCCGACCACATGGGCGGTATCTTCGCGCAGCGGATAGTAGCGCGACAGGCCCATTTCCGGGGTCACACCGGGTAGGGCGGGGGCATTGGCGGCCACACGGCTGATTTCTTCCCAACTCAGACGATCGGCCACGGTGACAGGCACAAAGGGGCGGTTGCGCAGCATGTCGCGGCGTGCGCGCTCGATATCTTCGGGGCTAAGGTCAATCAGGCGGGCCAGCCGCGCCAGCACCAGATCAATATCGCCTGCATCATCGCGCTTGATCACAACGCGGTAATTCTGTTCATTGCCTGCCAGAAGCACACCATTGCGATCCAGAATCAGCCCGCGCGTGGGCGGCAAGAGGCGCAGATTGATGCGGTTTTCCTCGGCCAGCAGGCGGAATTGCTCGGATTGGTTCAATTGCATATCGCGCAGCCGCCATAGCAGCGCACCGGCGACACCCACTTGCAGCCCGCCCAGCACCAGCCCGCGGCGGCTGATGGTGCGTTTGCTGTGTTCCTTGTCGCGGGCTGAGCGTTTGACATTCTCTGCCACAACGCATCTTCGGGCCCCGTTGCAGGTTTGCGCAATCCGAACACAAAATGCGACAGCGCCACAATGGCGGGGTATGCCAGCACAGTGCCCAGAAACTGCGCCAAGCTCAAGCCAAGCGGCGCTTGCGGCCCCATCACGATTGCGAGCACCGCGCGATTTGCAACAAACATGGCCAGCATAACCGCAAAGATCATCATGTATTCAAGCAAGAATCCATGTTGGCGCAGATGTTCGGTACGTTTGCGCAAGAATTCGGTGGCCAGAAGTACAACAAGCGCCCAAAGGCCGGGCGGGCGCATGAGCAGGATATCTTCCAGAAAGAAATACACAACGATCACCCATGCCGGCAGCATAGAGGGGCGGCGCACCACCCATGCAAGCGTCAGGCAGAGCATCAGGTCGGGCATCGGCAGATTTCGCAGGCCCCATCCCTGTGTCACATTGTCTTCCATCTCTGGCAGGATCGGGCCAAGCGGAAAGCTGTAGCTGCCAAGGGGCAATAATCTGAAAAATGTGACAAGCAGCGCCAGCCCCAGAAAAAGCAGCATGTAAAGCAAGCGCTGTGTCTGACGCCGCTCAACCATCTCCGGGCATGCCTTCGGCCAGCGGCGCGGCGCCAGCATCGTTCGGTGGGGCCAGATCGGGATCAGACGCGCGCTCTGGCTCTGGGGCGATCAACGCGCCGGTATCGGTAATGCGCTCCATCGGGCGCGACCGCAGCACGCGCAGAAATTCCAGCCGCCCGTAATCGGCGGCAATCCGCACCCGCAATCTGCGATCGGTGGTGGCCACAACTTCGCCCACCAGTATTCCGGCCGGAAAGACCCCGCCATCATCGGAACTGACAACACGGTCACCGGGGCGCAGATCATCGGGGGTTTCAATAAATTCCAGCACCGGAAAGGCAGAGTTATCGCCAATCAGCATGGCGCGCTGGCCAGAGGGCTGGACCACCACAGGCACAGCACTTGCCGTATCTGTCAGAAGCACCACACGCGCAGTACGCTGGCCAACCCCGGAAATGCGGCCCGCAAGCCCCAGCCCGTCCATTACGGCCCATCCATCTTGCACCCCGTCGCGCGCGCCCACATTCAAAAGCACCGATTTGCGAAAGGGAGAGCCGCTATCGGCCATCACAACCCCGGTTACATGGGTCAGTTGCGGATCAAGCCGCACCTGATTGAGATCGAGAAGCTGCGCATTGCGTTGCTCCAGCTGTAGCGCAGCCTCGCGCCAAGCGCGCATCTGCTGCAATTCGCGCCGCAATTCCTGATTCTGTTCGACAATCCGTCCATAGGCATGAAAATTCTCTGCCATCGAAACCAGCCGCGCCACTGGGCGCATGGCCCAGTCAAAAGAGGGTACGACCCTGTCAATCACCGCCATGCGGAATTGTTCCACCCGCGGGCTGTCAATGCGCCAGACCAGAAACACAAGTGCAAGCAGCGTGGCGACAAGCACAATCATCACCCGCCGCAGCGGGCGGATGAAATCGTGTTCCTGTTTGCGATCCTCTGCCACGCGTCACACCTTGCGACTGGTTGCGTCAGCTCTCGTAATCAATGGCGTGGCGCAACTGTTTTTCATATTCCAGCGCCTTGCCCGTGCCGATGGCCACACAATGGAGTGCTTCATTCGCAACCGAGATGGACAGGCCCGTCTGTTCGCGCAACGCCAGATCCAACTCGCCCAGAAGCGCGCCGCCGCCTGTCAGCATGACGCCGCGATCCACGATATCGGCGGCAAGATCGGGCGGTGTGGTTTCCAGCGCGATCATGACTGCCTCGCAAATGGTGGTCACGGTTTCGGCAAGCGCCTCGGCCACCTGCGCCTGTGTGATTTCCACCTCTTTGGGCACACCGTTCAGCAGGTCGCGTCCGCGCACCTGCATGGATTTGCCGCGCCCGTCATCCGGCATGCGTGCCGTTCCTATGGCACATTTGATCTTTTCGGCAGTCGATTCGCCAATCAGCAGGTTTTGATTGCGGCGCAGGAAGCTGACAATCGCCTCATCCATCCTGTCACCGCCCACGCGCACCGAGCGCGCATAGACAATATCGCCAAGGCTGAGAACAGCCACTTCTGTTGTTCCCCCGCCGATATCCACCACCATGGAACCCGTGGGATCTGTGATCGGCATCCCTGCGCCAATCGCGGCCGCGATGGGTTCCGAGATCAGGCCCGCACGGCGCGCACCAGCGGAAAGCACTGATTGCCGGATGGCGCGCTTTTCAACAGGGGTGGCACCATATGGCACACAGACAATAACTTTTGGCTTTGAAAACATCGTGTTACGATGTACTTTGCGGATAAAATGCTTGATCATCTCTTCCGCAACATCGAAATCGGCAATCACCCCGTCACGCATGGGGCGGATGGCCTCGATACTGCCGGGGGTGCGGCCCAGCATGAGTTTGGCATCCTCACCCACAGCCAAAACGGCCTTGCGCCCGTCCTTGGAGTGGTAGGCCACCACAGATGGCTCGTTAAGGATGATACCGCGCCCTTTGACATAAACCAGCGTATTTGCGGTTCCAAGGTCTATGGCCATGTCTGACGAAAACAGACTGGGAAAAAAATTCATGCGTATATCCCGCTGGCTGGTGGGTGATGCGCCCTTGGGGGGGGGCGCTGAATGATCTGCGCCTTATAGGGCGCTGCGGGGCATTCGGTAAAGGGGGTCAAGCGGGAAGATCGGCAGTAATCGGCCATATGCCCTGCACAGAGCCGTGATGGCCCCGCCATGCCCGTGGCGGGGCCATCAAATCAGCCTGCCGATGTCATCAGCGCTGACAGATTACCACGATGGCGGTGCAGTATCAGACGGTTGAGCGCATTGACATAGGCCTTGGCCGAGGCCACGACCGTATCAGTATCTGAGGACTGCCCGGAATAGACCACGCCATCCAGTTTCAGACGCACGCTGACAGTGGCTTGGGCATCGGTGCCTTCGGTTACGGCGTGCACCTGATAGAGTTCCAGCTTCGCGTCATGTGCAAACAGCATCTTGACTGCGTTGAAGGTGGCATCTACCGGCCCATCGCCTGTGGCATCCACGAATTTCTCTGTCCCGCCGACAGTCATTGTCAGTTCGGCCTCTTGTGGCCCGTCCGTGCCGCAGATAACGCGCAGACGTCTGATTTGCAGGAAGGCATCCTCATCGGCGGTGTTGGCCTCTGCCATCAGCGCGATCAGATCGTCGTCATAGACTTCTTTCTTGCGGTCGGCCAAAGCCTTGAAGCGCACAAAGACGTCTTTCAACTGGTTGTCGCCCAGCTCATAGCCCAGCTCTGACAGTTTCGCGCGCAACGCCGCGCGGCCCGAATGCTTGCCCATCACCAGATTGGTGGCCGCCAGCCCCACATCTTCGGGGCGCATGATCTCGAAGGTTTCCTTGTTCTTCAGCATCCCGTCTTGATGAATGCCCGATTCATGCGCGAAGGCGTTTTTTCCGACCACGGCCTTGTTATATTGCACCGGAAAGCCCGACACGGCAGAGACCATGCGCGAGATCCCCATGATCTTGGTGGTATCAATCCCGGTACGGTAGGGCAGGATATCATTGCGCACACGCAGCGCCATCACCACTTCTTCCAGCGCGGTATTTCCCGCGCGTTCGCCCAGACCGTTGATCGTGCATTCAATCTGGCGCGCGCCCGCTTCCACGGCGGCCAGCGCGTTGGCCGTGGCCATGCCCAGATCATTATGGCAATGCGTGGCAAAGATGATGGTATCAGCGCCCGGCACACGTTCCAGCAGCATGGCAATCAGATCGGCGCTTTCGCGCGGATAGGTATAGCCCACAGTATCGGGAATGTTGATCGTCGTGGCCCCGGCCTTGATCGCGGTTTCCACCACGCGGCAGAGGTAATCATGCTCGGTGCGGGTGGCATCCATGGGCGACCATTGCACATTGTCGCACAGATTGCGCGCATGGCTGACAGTTTCATGGATTTTCGTGATCATCCCGTCCTGATCCAGCGCGGTAATCTCGCGGTGCAGGGGGGATGTGCCGATAAAGGTGTGAATGCGCGGGCGCGCGGCATGGCGCACGGCCTCCCAGCAGCGGTCGATATCGGCGAAATTGGCCCGTGCCAGCCCGCAAATTACAGCGTTTTGGGCATTTTTGGCAATCTCGCTGACCGCCTGAAAATCTCCGTCCGAGGCGATGGGAAAGCCCGCCTCGATGATATCAACGCCCATTTCATCCAGCAGGGCGGCAATGTCCAGCTTTTCGGCATGGGTCATGGTTGCGCCGGGGCTTTGCTCGCCATCGCGCAGGGTTGTATCAAAAATCAATACGCGGTCTTGCTGCGCGGCCAAGGTGGGGGCGGAGGATGTCATGGGGCTTGTCCTGTGGTAGGGGAATGTCACGGTCTTGCGGTTGGGGCGCTTTTCACCTCTGAGCGGCGCGCCCGCAAGAGGGACACGCTCAGAGGCTGCTAAGAAGAAGCAGGCTGGACAAAGCCGAAAGGGGCGCCAAGCGCTGGAAGGGGGCGACACAGATCATGATCGCGACTATAGGCGCGCGTTTTGGCATTGAAAACCCCAATTTTCCATCTTCACAGTTGCGCGCGCCATGCGGTCTTGCTTGACTCCGTGGCCCGCCCCGCCCATGTAGCGCGCGACCCTTTACAGTTTTGAACGGACAAGATGCATGAGCGCGATAGATGGCAAGAAAGACGGGCTTTGGGATAATATCAAGACCATTATCTATGCGCTGCTGATCGCGGGGCTGTTCCGCACGCTGTTTTTCCAGCCATTCTGGATTCCGTCAGGCTCTATGAAAGAGAACCTGCTGATCGGGGATTTCCTGTTTGTCAATAAAATGGCCTATGGCTATTCGCGC
>JAIUNA010000101.1 GCA_022565265.1 Roseinatronobacter sp.
CGCCATCAAGCATATCCGCCAGCACTTCGGACACATCCAGCAAATCATCCACGACCAGAACACGCAGCCCTTGCACCATGTCAGGGGCCGGGGCTTCGTCGGGGGCGCGCAGCCCATGCCCGGGCGCAGCCTGTAGCTTGGGCAATAGCAGCGGTGCATCCATCGGCCATGCAACTGGAAAAACAGAGCCAGCGCCCAGACTGCTTTCCACCCATAGCGCGGCGCGGTTGGCTTTCAGAATATTGCCAACAATCAGCAAGCCAAGCCCAGTTCCGGCAGTGCCCTTGGTGGTGAAATTGGGCCGAAACATGCGCGCGCGCACATCCGAGGGAATGCCTGCACCGGTATCGCGCACCGAAAACAGCGCCATCCGCGCCCCGGCATCGGGGATATTTCCCATATCTGGCGGGCGGTTGGGCAGCGGCGAGCCAAGAGGCAGGGTTGCCAGACTGACAGTCGCATCCTGCCCCGGCAAGCCAGATTCACAGGCATTGAGTGTCAGGTTGAGCACAACTTGCGCTACCTCTGTCGGATTGGCCCAGACGGGCAAGGCCTGCTCTGACCGGGCCAGAGTTACGCCATGGCGCGCCATGCGGCGCGCGCCCAACAGTTCCAGCCCATCCGCAACCATTTTGCGCATATCATGGATACCGCGCGGCAAATCAGGGCGCGTCACCCCCCCAAGGCCTGCAATCAGATCATGCGCCATTCCCACGGAACGGCGAATGCGTTGCAAGCCATCTTTCGCGGCCTCTTGGCCCAAAGAGGGGTTTTCCAATATCTCGACAGTGCCAGAGATAACGGCAATCAGGTTATTGAGGTCATGCGCCACACCGCCAGCCACCTGTTTAACGGTGTCACGCTGCTGGGCGCGTTGCAGATCTTCGCGCAGTTGCGCCTGCTCTTCCCGCGCCCGTAGCTTGCTTTCCATCTCGATGGTGATGTCGAAGGTCACGCCAGAAAGGGCGGTTGGCAGCCCAGTATCATCATAGGCGCTAATCCCGACATGCAGGCGCAACCAGATTTGGCGGCCATCCACAAGGTTGCGGCGGTAGACATGGATCAGCTTGCTGACAGTCCCCTGAGATAACATCTCATATGCCAGCCGGGTTTGTGCCAGATCATCGGGATGAACCCCCTCGAACCAGCTGGCCAGAGATACGTTCTCGTCATTCCAGGCAGAGCCATCACATGGCAATCTTGCCCTGTCAAAAGTGATGCGGCCTGCGCGCAGATCAACGCGCCATGTATAGGCATCTGCGTCATTCAGAACGGCAATCAGGCGTTTTTCAGTTTCTCGCCACTCGGTGACATCAATGACAAGACCGTCCCAAGTGGTTTCGCCTGCCTCGGTGGTGCGTACTCTGGCATCCGCGTAGACTTGGCGCTCTTGATCGCCTGCCAGCAATCGGCCCTCAACCTGAACATCAGATTTCGCCGCCAGCGCTTTGTCATATTGCGCCGCCCAATGCCCCAGATCGTCGGGATGAATCTGCGCAAAGGCTGCGCGAAGGCCCTGGGTCGCAACATCGGGCCGAACCCCCATCATCTGGCAAAAGGCCGCGCTTACAAAGCTGAACCGCGCCTCGTTTTTAGTGTCGGGCAGCGAAATGGAATAGGTGCCGCCCGGCATATATTTGGTGGCCAGATAGGCCTTGCGCTCGTGCTGGCGGCGCTCTGTTTCCTGCGCTGTCTGGGTTGCGCGTTCCTTGGTGATATCCTGCGCCGTGACGATGATGAAATGGTCATGCAACGCAAAGCCGATCAGCACATCCCGCATGCGCCCCCACCTGTCACGAATGCGGTATTCCTTGGGCGGGGTGTTTTGCGCGGTCGTGCGCCGCGCCTCCACTTCCACCCGCCAGTTGGCAACCACAGTCTCGCGATAGGCCGGGTCGGGAAGCACCCTTTGGGCAGCGATATCGAATGTGCTCAACTCGTCCATATCATACCCGTAGGTTTTGATGGCGGCATCATTGAGAAAACACACCTGCGCACCGCTGGTGGAGTCGTACACGACAACAGGGATGGAGAGATTTCCAAGCAGCGCCCAATACGCGCGTTCATTGTCACTTTGCGACCCTGACATGCCCTATGCACTCCTGTGTCGGGACGGGGTGGCAGGTACGATATAAATTACGCTGCACCCCTTGCCTGCGGCGCTTTGGGCATCATGTCAAGAAGGGTGTTGTCGTGTGGGCGGGCACGCTTTGGGGCGGGCCTGCGCACACGCTGAAAGATTGTTGCGCGATTCGTAAAATTCATTGTGTCACTGTTGCGATTGTCACAAATTTGGAAACACTGCGGCCAGGACAGACTCCGGCCCGAAAGCCAAGCCAGACAATGGATAGCAAGAATATCTCGAAAGTTATGTAACGTGATATTATGGGCGAGTGCGGCGATTTATTCTACCCAACTGGCGAACTTGGACTTAGACATGAGCAAAAGCTTATAGTTTGGATTGATCCCATGACCACGACAGCTCTTGAAAGCAACAGCGCCGCCGGAACCTTGCGCGCGCTGATCGTTGATGATCACGTTTTGGTGTCTGAAACGCTTGTTGCAGCCTTGGCAGTCGATAGCGGTATCGCTGTCGATACTGCAAAAGATGTAGACAGCGCGATGGGCGAAATCGAAAAGAATGGCCCTTATGATGTCATTTTGCTGGATTATGATGTGCCCGGTATGAATGCCATGCAGGGCCTGCGCCGACTGATTGAGGCAAATGAAGGCCGCGTTGCCCTGTTTTCCGGTGTCGCCAATTGGAAAACTGTAGAATGCGCAATCGAAATGGGGGCAAGCGGCTTTTTCCCGAAAACACTGCCTTTGAAAACGCTGGGCCATGCAATCCGCTTTGTCGCTGACGGCGAAGTGTATCTTCCTGCCGATTTTGTGCGGCAGATGCACAAGGGCGAAGATGGCGGTTTCGGCCTGAAACCACGCGAATTGCGAGTGCTGGCCTTCCTTGGCCAAGGCATGCAGAATAAAGAGATTGGCCGCGAATTGGGGCTGGAAGAGGTGATTGTGAAAATGGATGTGAAATCCATCTGCCGCAAACTTGGCGCACAAAACCGCACACAAGCCGTCTTATCGGCACAAAAACACGGGCTTCTGTAATTCGACAATACATCAAAGATTTAAATAAACGCCATCACCTCACCCAACCGCGCTATTTGGGTATTCCATGTGTGACCGCTATGATATTTCGCTCGACTTTTTCCTGTAGCGTGACCGGATAATCGGTCATGCGCATAAGTCGCAAAATATTTTCTTTGCTGCGCATGCTGACACTGCGCAAGCGCGCGTTACACGACACCGAACATCTGTTGCAGCATTCAGAAATGCTTATGCGGGCGATGGATGTGATCTTTGATCATGATTATCTGGAACCCGCGCTTACCGAATTAATGAACCTGTGCCAAAGCGCCTTTGAGGCGGATGATTGGCTTTTGGTGCAAGATCAAGCCGGGCATGCGCTGCTCAATGACAAGATTTTTCACCTTGAATGGGAAAATGCGATGGGGTTTCTGGCCCAACCCCAGCGCGTTGCCAACGCCGGAAAACAGGGCTGCTGGGACAAACTGCCAGAACAGATGCGGCAATACCGCTCGATTTTGTCTCATCCTTTGGATGCGGCCTTTGGCGCGCCGGTCGCGCTTGTTTTCCTTGCGCGGCGCCACGGCGCATTTTCGGAACATGATGCACTTTTGCTGCGCAGAGTGGCAGATTTGCTACACCACACAACGCGGCGCATGGAACAACGCAGCGCGGCGCGGCGGCAGCTTTACCAACTGGGCAAGATTGCCGAACTGACATCGAATTTCGTTGTCGTAACAGATGCGCAGCTGGGCATCGAATGGGTAAATCCGGCATTCGAGCGGCGAACTGGCTGGAATTTGGACGAAGTGCGCGGCAGGACACCTGCCGATCTGCTGATTGCAGAACAAAACGACCCTGAAGAATTGGCACGCATGCGCGCCGCGATCTTGGCGGGGATGCCCTATCGGGCAGAATTGCTGAACCGCACAAAGGATGGTGAATTATACTGGATCACCAAAGATGTTCAGCCCCTTCTGGATGAACATGGCAAGATCGAGGGGTTTATCGCGGTTCATACCGAGATCACCGATCTGAAACTGTCCAGATTGCGCGCCGAACAAGACCGCGCAATGGCGATGGAGGCCTCGCGGGACGGAATCGCTTTCATGGATTCAGAGGGGCGCTATCAATACATGAATGCCGCACATCGGCGGATGTTTGGTATCGGCGCGGAAGAGGATATTGGGGCTTACTACTGGCAAAACATGTACCGTCCCAAGGATCTGGAGCGCTTTCTGGCAGAAGACTGGGCGGCGCTGGAAGCGACCGGCACATGGCAAGGCGAACTGACAGGGCTGCGGCGCGATGGGCAATATGTGCCGCAAGAGGTATCGCTCACCCTGCAAGATCAGGGTTTGCTGTGCATCACGCGCGATATCTCTGACAGGTTGCGTCTGGAGGCAGAGCGCGTGCGCCTGCGCGAAGATCTGCAACTGGCCCAACGGCGCGAGACAATCGCGCAACTGGCCGATGGAATTGCGCATGACCTGAACAATCTGGTCGCCGTTGTGTCCGGCTCGGCTGCCCTGCTGCAACCCTATTGCGAAAGCAACCCAGAGGCCAAGGCCGGGGTTGGCCGGATCATCCGCGCCACAGATACCGCGCGCGATCTTGTTAACGGGCTGCGCCGGTTGGAGCGCCCGCTGATGGAGCGCAGCACACAGGATTTGCGCCAATTGCTGCGCGAAGGAATAGAGCTGCTGGGCAGCCAGCGCATCCGCGACCATGAAATCACCGCCAGCCTGCCGCCCCGGCCTTGCCCGGTCTGGGCCAATCCGACCGAACTTTTGCAAGTTATTGTAAATCTTGCGCTGAATGCCTGCGAAGCATCGGGGGACACGCCAAACCGGGTGACATTGCAGATGCTCGATGACAGCCTTCTGCCCGATACCCAGCCCGATATCGGCAAGCTGAACCCCGATATCTCGTATACCGCCTTTGCTGTTGCCGATACTGGCACAGGTATTTCCCCGCAGGTGCGCGCGCGATTGTTTGACCGCCATTTCACGACCAAAGGCGCGTCAGGAAGTGGGCTGGGCCTGCCGATCGTGGTGGGGATTTTACGAAATAAAGATGCCATACTATGGGTAGAAAGCACCGCTGGCCATGGCACGCGCATGATTGTGGCATGGCCCACAGAACGCAATATCAGCGCAAGTGTGCAAAAGGCTTCGCAAATCGCATTGGGCAAGCTGGATCTGACAGGGGCGAATATCCTTGTTGTGGATGATATCGCAGATGTCGCGGATGTGCTTTCGGAAATGCTGGAAACTGCTGGCGCGCTGGGTGTGGCTGTCTCTGACCCGACAGAGGCGGCAGAGCTTTTGTGCGATAATCCCGATTTGTGGTCGGCGCTTGTCACAGATCTGGACATGCCGCATCTGGATGGTGTGGCGCTGGCGCGGGTTGCGGCTGCCTGTATTCCGCCCGTGCCTGTGGTGCTGGTCACAGCCTTGCCCGATGCCGTGCGCGAGGATGCCGCGCTGTTTCGGGCCATTGTGGCAAAACCAACCGATGCAAAGCAACTTGTGGCAGCCGTGCATGCCGCGATCTACGGTTGCCCCAAGCGCTGAGATCCGCCGGGATATATCTTTAGATATCTTAACATGGCTTAAAGATAACTAATATGTCCCAAATAGCACCAGCCTTGCTCCGAAGGTTCCGCTAATATTTGTGCATTCATTTGCGGTGATGATTACAGGAGGGTGTTTTGCGCAATTGTAAGAACATGCACTGGCGATTGCATCGCAGCGTGGCAGGCGGCTGCGGCGATAGCGTCAACCCTCTGACAGATATACAATAAATGCCGTACTTCCCCAAAAAGCCTGCAACAGTGGCGCCGCTCTTTGCGCACAAACCCTCACGCGCGCGAAGCAGATTCGCTGATATCGATGAGCTTGCAGCAAAGACCTTTGCGCGCGCCATTCGCCAGCAGGCCCATGACGGCCATGCCAAGGCGCGGGTGTTGTTGCTGGGCTTTCATGGGGATGATCTGACAGATTTGCGCGGCCAACTGCGCCAGATCGGCGTGAAGACAACGGCGGCCATTTCCAATCCGTACCGATTGCCCGAATTTTCCGCAATGCAGCAGGCATTTTCCCATATCCTGATCAATCTTGATGCCTTTGAGGATGTGGACGAGGGCATTGACGCCCTGCTTGCGTTTCGGGCCGTGGCGCGGGGTTTTGTGATCATCCTGTGCTCGGCCAAAGTGTCGGCGGATGATTTCGGAACAGAGCGCGCACCAATATGTGAAGCGACATTCCGCCTACCAATCTCACTTGCCGCCTTGCAACAGGGTCTCAGTATTGGGATAATGCAGCCAGACATGACCACGACCTGAAACTGCGTCGCCACCCAGTGCGATTACCTGGCAGCTTTTGCCCCCTGCTCATGCAGCAGTGGCAAACGCGGCCCAAAAACGAAGGCAAAAAATGCAAGTTGTGACACAGAAGGCACAGGGCCAGATTCCCTTGCAAGACTACACTGTTGCCCGCGTCTTGCGTGAAATCTACCCCAACGCGAAATTGCGCGCCGGGTTCAGGACACAGCCCTATCTGGATAGTGTGAAAATAGGGGATGTGCTGGCCACTGGCCTGAGCATTGAGAAATTCTTTTCAGATTGCCGCTCTTTGCCCAGTTGCGGCGAAGTGCAGATCAAGCGGTTGCGCGGCATTCTGGAAGATCTGGCCACACGGATTGCAACTCAGCCCAGCCCGGAAAAACCACAGGCCCTGAAAGACGGCCCTACGGATGCCCTGCCCTTCAATGGCCAGATTTATCCCGATTTCATTTCCGCATGGGAACGGGTGTATCAGCGCATGTGGCGGCTCGCACATTTTGAGAAATTTGTATACCTGCCAAGCTCTGTGCCGGAATTTGTGAAATCGCCTACCGTCTTGCGCGCAGAACTGACGCCAGAGACAGATCTGAGCGGATATATGGACAGTCTGAGCGGCTTGCGCAGTGCATTGCGGCTGTTCACCTCGGCTTCGGGATTGGTGGTGCTGGACAAATCGCGCCTTGATATGCTGTTCGAGCGGCGCGGCGTCTATGCCGGGCTTTCCCCGCAGGAACTGGACGAACAACGCGTCCTTCTGGTGCATATGATCGACAGCTTGTCATCGGGGATCGCGTTCAAGGTGCTCAATACCGAGGCGGCGCATCTGTCATCCGGCTGCATCATGGGCGAATTGATCACCCTCTCGACAATGGGCGGCTATCTTGTAACCCGCGACCCAACCCTTGCCACCCTTCTGGAAAAACGCGCTTATGCGGCAACGCAAAGCGCGATGTCGCTGTCAGACTATCTGCACAACCTGTAAGTCGCGCGCCTATCTGTCCATCTGGGCCGGGATAAGCCCGCGCAGGGCGTTTCCCATATAGATGGCACGGGCGCGCGTCAGATCCGAAACTGTCAGGATCGCTTCACACCAGCCCTGCGCCAGCATCTGCGCGCGCAATACGCCCGGCAAGACACCGCAGGCGCGCGCGGGTGTCAGTTTGCGGCCATCGGGCATTTCCACAAACAGATTGGTAATCGTGCCCTCGGCCAACTCATCACGCTCGTTCAGAAACAACCATTCATCCACCCCAGCGGGCAGGGCTGCGCGCATCTGGTCATATAGCGCGCGCTGGGTGGATTTCACTTCCAGCCAAGGATCATCGGCGCGCAACCGTTGCTCTGCCAGACATATGCGCCAGCGCGCAGGCGCTTGGGGCAAGGGGGCGGTTGTCACCTCCAGCGCGCCGCCTGAATCCAATGTCATGCGGCAGCGCAAGGGCGTAGCACTGTCTTGCACCATCCGCGCATGCGCGGCCGCGGGATCAAAGGGAAAGCCCAAGCGTGCCGCACTTGTGCCCATACGCGCCAGATGCAACTCGGCATGGCGCAGGCCCGGATACCAGCCGAATGTTTCAATCAGGCGGGTTCCGTGCGGAATGTCGATGCGTAGCGCGCTTTCCACAAGGCTTCCTCATATTCAGCGTCGGCGGTGGAATCCCAAACAATGCCGCCGCCCACATTCAGCACCGCGCGCCCATCCTGCACCATCATCGTGCGGATCGCCACATTCAGATCAGCGCGGCCATCCGGGGCAAACCACCCGATCGTGCCGCAATACGCTTCGCGCGGGGTTTCTTCCAGCGCGTGGATAATCTCCATCGCGCGCAGCTTGGGCGCGCCCGTGATAGAACCACAGGGAAAGAGCGCGCGAAACAAATCCCCGATTTCCACCCCGTCCAGCATCTGCCCGGCGATAAGCGAGGTCATCTGATGCACGGTTGCATAGGTTTCCACATGAAACAGCTCTGGCACGCGCACCGATCCAACCTTGCAAATCCGGCTCAGATCATTGCGCAGCAAATCCACGATCATCAGGTTCTCGGCCTGTGTTTTCGGGTCTTCGGCCAAAGCCGCGCGCAGCGCCTCATCCTCTGGCGCTGTGGCGCCGCGCGGGGAGGTTCCCTTCATCGGCCGCGTTTCAATCAGCCCGCTGCGGGAAATGCGGAAAAACAATTCCGGCGAACGCGACAGCAAATCCGGCAGCCCCTCTTGCAGCACAATCGCCCCATGCCCAACCCTCTGCCGATCTTGCAAGGCGCAATACAGCGCCAGCACCGAGCCTTCCACCCGCGCGGTGATGGGAAATGTGAGATTGGCCTGATAAATATCGCCAGCCCCGATCCAGTCATGCAGCCGCCTGAAAGCCTGCGCATAGCGCGCCTTGTCCCAGTGTGGGCGCAAGGCCCCCATCGCCGCCGGGCCGCCGGGCAAGGGCTGTGCCGGGCGCGGGACATCATACACGCCAAAGCACAACAAGGGTAACACGCGCTTGGGGGGCAAAAGGGGCAAGAGGCGCGGTTCCAGCACATAACCCAATTCATAGCTGGCATAGCCCGCCAGCCACTGCCCCGCGCGGCGCGCAGCCTGCATTGCCTCAAAGGCCCCGGGCACCTCTTCTGGCCGCTCTGCCACGATCAGGCGGCGCGGGCCATCAAACCATGTGCTGGCCCCCTCCGGGCCTCTGTCAAACCTGATGCGCAATCGCCTCTCCAGCCATCATCTCCCGCTTATCGAGTTAGAGCAAAACCACCACCGTCAACAAGGGCCGCAGTTTTTTCATGCAGCGCCCTGCCCCACCCCGATGAGGCATAAACGCCACGAACCCAGTTTCCCTTTGCGCGCTTGATCAACATCAAAGACAGGTTTTCTTCCCTATCCTAATCACAAAGCCGAAATGATGCCGCCGAAGTTGATATTTCTTGCCCAGATGAAGGAGCCTGTGATGATTGAATCTGCCTTGGATACCCAAAATCCGGACGTACAGGCCCCAGACGCCCTGCCACAAACACCCGACGCACCCGCCATTAGCCCCCCGCAAGAAACCGCCCGCATGCGCACTGCCCCCAAAGGCTATGCCTGGCAGCCCGATCGCGCAACCCTGACACATGAAGAGATTCGCCAGTATTTCGAATCAGATCGCTACCCCTACCGCTACAAACTGGCCCGCGCGACATATGAAGCGGAAAAAGCCCTGCTTCAGGCCGAATTGCTGAAAGTGCAGAAATGGGCAATCGAAACCGGCGAGCGCTTTGTCATGCTATTTGAGGGGCGCGATGCGGCCGGCAAAGGCGGCACGATCAAACGCTTCAACGAACACCTCAACCCGCGCTATGCGCGCGTCGTTGCGCTTAATAAACCCTCCGAGAGAGAACTCGGCCAATGGTATTTCCAGCGCTATATCGAACATCTGCCCACATCGGGGGAAATGGTATTTTATGACCGCTCTTGGTATAATCGCGCGGGCGTAGAGCGCGTGATGGGCTTTTGCACCCCAACCGAATATCTGGAATTCATGCGCCAAGCCCCGGAATTTGAGCGCATGCTGGTGCGCGCGGGCATCAGGCTTTATAAATTCTGGTTCTCTGTCACGCCGGAAGAACAACGCCGCCGCTTTACCGCCCGCGAAACCGATCCTCTCAAACGCTGGAAGCTTTCGCCCATTGACAAGGCATCTCTGGGAAAATGGGATGAATATACCCATGCCACAGAGGCAATGTTCTTCTACACTGATACCGCAGATGCGCCTTGGACTGTGGTAAAATCCAAGGACAAGAAACGCGCAAGGCTGGAATGCATGCGGCATTTTCTCTCAACGCTCGATTATCCCGGCAAAGACCCTGCAATCGCCCAAATCCCCGATCCGTTGATCGTGGGGCGGGCGCGGCATGTGGTTCTCTCAGGGGTAGAGCTGGGCCATGTCATGGGTGGCGCAACGCCATAGCCCCACAGGGCGCAGCCCTTGCCGCGCGTGCATCGCACATAGCTCAATTTCGCCGCATTCCCCCGCTTGCAAAGCTACGCGCGACACGCTACGCAGCGGCGCAACGGATGGGTGGCCGAGTGGTTTAAGGCTCTGGTCTTGAAAACCAGCGTACGTGAGAGCGTACCGTGGGTTCGAATCCCACC
>JAIUNA010000102.1 GCA_022565265.1 Roseinatronobacter sp.
AGCGGGCCAATCAGCCCGCCCGCAGACATCCACATGGCATATTTCTTTATGCTGTCATTGCGCGCCGTCTTGTCCCCCTTGGACACCAGCACTTGCAGCGAAGATGCCATGATCACGATCGCAGCCCCCAGCAAGACCTGTGACAATGCCAGCAGCGCAAGACCAGAGGCAAAAACCGTAGCCAGCATCGAACCAAACAGGCAGAGACTGCCAATCTGAAGCATCCGCACCGGCCCGACAGTATCAATCAACTGGCCGGAAGGCAGCGCAATGAAAATCGGAAGCAGCGCCTTCAGCGTGACCATTATGCCAATTGCCAGAGTTGAGGCTCCCAATTCAGAGGCGAAGAGCGGGAAAAACGGGTTCGCCAGCCCGACAATCGTAAAAAACACCCCCCCGCCAAGGATTCCAAAGCTCTGATATTTCTCACTTGGCATAATGGCACGCGGCCTCGCGCGATTTCTGGTGCTGTCTGAGCTTGGGCTTTTCGTCGCGGCATCGCTGGTTGGCTTGCGGACAGCGCGTTGCAAAGGCGCAGCCATGGATTTCATCCAACGGGCTGGGGAGTTCGCCTTGCAAGACAGCAGAGCTTCGCCGTGCCTCCTTGACGGGATCAGGGATCGGAACCGCGTCGATCAGCGCGCGCGTATAGGGATGCGCCGGGCTGTTGAACACAAGATCGGCGGGGCCATATTCCACTACCTCGCCCAGATACATTACTGCGATCCTGTCAGAGATATAGCGCACCGTCAGCAGATCATGCGAGATGAAGATAAAGGCAACACCGAGTTCCTGCTTGAGATCAGCTAGCAGATTGATGATCTGCGCGCGCACAGAGACGTCAAGCGCCGAGGTTGGTTCATCAGCGACAACGACAGATGGCTCAAGCGCCAGCGCCCGCGCTACGGCAACACGCTGCAACTGCCCCCCTGATAGCTGGCTTGGAAAGCGATCCAGATGGTTCAGCTTCAGGCCCACAAGGTCAATCAGCTTTTCGACCCGCGCTTGCCTGCTTGCCCAATCGCCTTTGCGCTTCACGATCAGGGGTTCTTCGATGATGCTGCGAATGCGCATCTTCGGGTTAAAGGACGAGGCCGGATCTTGAAACACCATCTGTGTCAGACCCTCGGTAAATATCTCTCCCGATGTCGGGTGCTCCAGCCCCAACAGCAGCCGGGCAAGCGTACTCTTGCCGCAACCGCTTTCCCCGACTACCCCAAGAGTTTCGCCCTGACGCACCCGCAGATTCACCCCGTTGACGGCCCTCACAACCGTTCGCTTGGCCCGCGACAGAAAGGCGGACGATATGAAATGTTTGTTCAGATTGTTGATTTCAACAATAACCCTGTCTCGAAACGGGCTATCATTGCGGCGCAGTTCTGGCCTTGGCGCGGCCTCTTGCGCAATCCCCGCCAAGCCTTCGGGTTGCCAGCAGGCGGCCAGATGGTTCACCCCGCGATCTGTCAGCTTAGGCGTATCGCGGCCACATTGCTCTGTCGCAGCGGCGCAACGCTCGCGAAAGGCGCAACCTTGGATACCCTGCTTCATATCGGGCGGCAATCCGGGGATCTGCGGCAATCGCGCGGGATGAAGCGCGGTCGGGCTGGGAATGGTGCGCAACAAGCTTTGCGTATAGGGATGACAGGGCGCGCCGAATATCTTGGCAACCGTACCAAACTCGACAATTCTGCCCGCATACATCACCGCAACCTTATCGGCCAGTCGCGCGACAAGGCCCAGATCATGCGTAATGAACAACATGGCCGTATTGGCCTGTGTCGTAAGAGTTTTCATTATTTCCACGATCTGCGCCTGAATGGTGACATCCAGCGCCGTGGTCGGTTCATCGGCAATCAGCAATTTTGGCCGACATGACAGCGCCATGGCAATCATCACACGCTGGCGCATGCCCCCGCTCATTTCAAAGGGGAAAGCAGTGATCCGCCGCTCTGGATCGGGAATGCCCACCTTGCGCAACCAGTCCACCGCCTCGGCATAGGCGTCTTTATAGCTCATGCCCAGATTGCGCATGATCGGCGCGACCATTTGCTTGCTTACCCGCATGACCGGATCAAGCGAGGACATGGGGTCTTGAAACACCGTGCCCACGGTTCGCCCGCGCAATGCGTTGAGTTGCTTTTCCCCAAGCTGCGCCAGATTGGTTCCGTCCAGCAGCACATCCCCGCCAACCACACGGCCAGGATACACCAGCAGGCGCAGGATGGACATGGCCATAGCGCTTTTGCCAGAGCCACTTTCCCCGACTACGGCAATCCGCTCTCCGGGCATGATCGCAAAGCTTGCATCATCCACCGCGCGAACAGTTCCGCTATCTGTCTCAAACTCCGTGCGAAGATTGCGCACATCCAGCAAAGGGACAGGAATATTGCCTTGATGTATCATGTTAATCTCACTTCGCTAAGGGGGCGGTTCATTTCCGCGTTCTGGGATCAAGCGCCTGACGCACACCATCAGACAGAAAGTGAAAGCTGATCGCGATCAACAGGATCACGACCCCCGGCAATGTGGATATCCACCAGGCCTGCTCCATATAAAGCTGGCCTTCGCGGATAAGATTGCCCAGCGATGGCGCTGGCGGCATGATCCCCAAACCCAGAAAGCTGAGGCTGGCTTCAACAAGAATGGCATTTGCCGCAGAGATGCTGGCCGCAACCAGCATGGGCGCAACCGAATTGGGTACGATATGGCGCGACATCAGCCAGAATTGCGATGCCTGAACTGTGCGGGCCGCATCAATATAGGCACGCGTACGCAGACCCAGAACAAGCGAGCGCTGCAGGCGGATGAAGCGCGGAATATCGGCAATGGCAATCGCCATCACCACCGGAACAAGCCCTGTACCCATGATCGCGATCAAGCCGATCGCAAGCAAGAGCGACGGGAAGGCCATCAGAATATCGACAATCACCATGACGGAGCGATCCATAAGCCCGCCGAAAAACCCCGCCAATGTGCCAAGGATCATTCCCATGACCAGCGCCAGAGCCGCCACACTCAACCCGACTTTCAGCGATATCTTCACGCCTTCCAGCGTGCGACTGAAAATGTCGCGCCCCATGCGGTCAGTCCCGAAAGGATGCTCAAGCGATGGGGGTTGCATCATTGCCATGAGATTTGTCTGCAATGGGGCCTGTAGCGGCAACACTGGCGCGAGCAAGATCAATAGGCTCAGGGGTATGAGGATAGCCAATGCGCTTCTCATCTTGGAATTTGCCAGAAAACGATTGGCGCGCAGTTCGGCCAAGGTTTTGCCCAACGCCATCCAGACCACAAGGGCGCGCGGCGGCGGGGTAATCGCGGAATTGCTCATGCTCTTGGCTCCTTCAGAATTTCACGCGCGGATCAAGCGCCCGGTACAGAATGTCAGTGGCGAAATTGATGAAGACGAACAGCAGCGCGTAGAAGATCATAAGAACCTGCACCAACTGATAATCCCGACTGTTGATCCCGTTGATCAGCACCGTTCCAATGCCGGGGATCGTGAAGATCGCCTCCACAATCACAGTTCCGTTTAAAAGATTGCCAAAGCTCAGGCCCACAACCGTCACAATCGGCAGCGCTGCATTCTTGAGAGCATGGCGAAACAGGACGCGCAGCTCTGACCAGCCCATGGCGCGTGCTGTGCGCACATAATCCTCACTCAGAACATCCAGCACGGCAGTCCGGGTCATTCTGGACAAAATGGCCACCTGGCTCATCGATAAAACCAAAATGGGCAGCGCCAGTCGCATCATAACGCTGTAAGGATCGTCCCATGAAATTGCCCCGCTTGCCGGGAACCAGCCCAAGGTGAGCGAGAAGATCAGCAAGAAGACGAGTGCCGTCCAGAACGAAGGCATGAGGGCGATGATCATGGCCAGCCCGGTAATCAGATTATCCAGCGTCTTGTGTCCTTTATGCGCCATGTACGCGGCCATTGTGCCCAAGGGGATGGCAATGGCGATTGCCAGAACGATCGTGGCCAATGCGATTGAAAGTGTGATTGGCGCGGCACTCTTGATCAGGTCACTCACCGGAAGGTTCGTTGTCATCGTTCGGCCAAGATCAAAGATCAGAAGATTGCGCAGAAAATTCCAGAATTGCACAAAAAGTGGCTCATTCAGCCCCATCTGTTCGCGCAGGCGTTCCAGCGCGGCCCCCGAAAGGGTATCCCCGGCCATGGCGGCGGCTGCGTCACCCGGTATCAACCGCATTGCGAAAAATACCAACGTGACGACACCTATTGTCGTGACAACCAGTTGCAGCAGCTTTTTGAGGCTATATGCCAGCATGGCCGGGCCCTCCCTTCACTCGATATCGACTTCGAAATAATTGACCTGCGACAGCATGTTGACTGTCACCCCAGTTACATTTGGCGCGCTTGGCCAAAATGCGTTCCAGGTGCGGATCGGTTGATAGGGCAGATCGGTCATCGCAATACGCTGCACTTCGCAATACATCTCCAACCGCTTTTCCGGGTCGACCTCGGCTTGGGCGCCTTCCAGAAGGGCCGTCAATTCCGGGTTGTGGTAACGCGCCCCATTCAGGCCCGCGGGGGCTTTGTTATCTGGGTGAAGATAGGCGAAGAGCACCATATCAGGGTTTATTGCTGGAATACCGCGCCCCGCCAACTCGAACTCGCCAGAATTGCGCCGCTGGTTAAAGGTTGGCGCATCCACCAGTTCCAGTTGCAAATCAATGCCAACCTGTGCCAGAAAATCCATCTCGAACTGAACATCCGGCGGAACACCGCCAGAGGCCGCGCTGAGTTGCCGGATTGTAAAACCAGCGCCATAGCCTGCCTCTTCCAACAGGGCGCGCGCCTTGTCGGGATCATAGGAATATGTCGGGATATCATCGCAATAGACATCCATCCAGGGCATCAAGATACTGGATGCAGTGCCGTAAATATCCGGCGTCACGGCGTTGATGATTGTCGGATAATCTATTGCATAGGCGAAAGCCTGACGCACGCGCACATCCGAAAGCACTGGATGATCCAGATTGAAGATGCGCACGCTGGGGAAAAGATCATCGGTGCGGTTCAGCTTGAACCCGGCTTCGCGCAATGTGTCTATGTTCTGCTGCCGGTTGGAACGCATGACAACATCCACCTCACCATTGCGCAGCGCGATGGTGGCAGTCTGTTCATCCTTGATGATCCTGAAATTCAGCGTCTCGATTGGGGCGGGGCCGCGAAAATAATCTTCGTGGCGCTTGAGGATGATGTACGAATTCACATCCAGGTCATCCAGATAGAATGGCCCTGTGCCAACTGGCCGCCAGCGCACATCCTGACCGGCATCCAGAATGGCCTCACGATTGACGATCATTCCCTGATGGTAATTCGCGACCGTATGCAGAAAATTCCCATCCGGCCCGTTAAGTGTTATGATAACTGTGTAATCATCGGGCGCCTCGACGCTGACAACATTTGCAAGCCGCGAAACATAGGGCGAGGCCGTTTCGGGATCCATGTTGCGCTCGAAAGTGTATAACACATCTGCGGCCGTAAATTCGCCATATCCATGATGCCACTGAACGCCCCGGCGCAGGTTGAATGTCCAGACGATATTGTCATCACTGTGCCACGACTCCGCCAGATCAGGAATGATCGCTGCAGTTTGGCTGTCATAACTTGTAAGACCACTGAAAATATTGAAGGCAATGTTTTCGTTCTCGATCCTGAAAATATTTGTCGGGTCAAACCCGGCCGGATCATCGTAAAATCTGATATTCAGGGTCTTGCCCGGCCCTGTGGCCATAGCGTTACCCGGCGCGATCAGCACTGCCGGTATGGTAAGCGCCAGATAACTTGCCGATAGCAAGATCATGGCCTTGGTTTTCTTGGATTTCGTCATTGTTCTCTTCCTTCGGGTCAGAA
The DNA here is from genome assembly GCA_022565265.1 of Roseinatronobacter sp. Lineage (GTDB taxonomy): Bacteria > Pseudomonadota > Alphaproteobacteria > Rhodobacterales > Rhodobacteraceae > Roseinatronobacter. The sequence continues at coordinate 5,885 of JAIUNA010000102.1, forward strand.
AAGTAAACTGGCAGGTAGGGTCTGAAATCATGTAACCCCGCCAAAGGTTTGCCCGCCTCTGGGGATCACGCGGTTTTGCGTGCGGGAAAACTGTCAGCCGCATTCGCGATCTCGTGGAAATAATCGATCACCATGGCCTTTGGCACGACATCTGCGTATTTCTGGTGCATGTCGTACAGGTTGATGTAATGCGACGCCTCTGTCCTGTCATAGACACATTCGGCCACCACCCCCATGCGGTAGCGATGTGTCGCCCCATCCACGACAGACGCGCGCACACAGCCGCTCGTGGATTCACCGCAGCAAATGACAGTATCCACGCCCAACCCATTCAAATGAAAGGCAAGGGGCGTTCCCTGAAACGCAGATGCAGCGGCTTTCTCAATTACCAGCTCTCCCGCAATGGGCCTGACCTCTTCGACAATCTGATCCCCCTTGCGCTTCATTTCCGCCGAGAGCTTCGAGGCGGCGCGTTTGCGATGCACCCAAGGTTTGATATCGGTCTCAAGGCCCTTCACATGGATGACAGGGATACCGCAGGCACGCGCGGCGGCAAGCAAGGCGACAGTCTGATCAATTGCGGCCCAACCCTCCAACCCCATTGATCCGGGCCATGTCTTCATCGATTCAAAGATCGGCAGGCGCTCGAAACCGACAACGCTGTAATACATGTCAATCAAGACAAGCGCTGGCTTTGAACCAAAGCCCGACAGCTCGGTCTTGCCCCAAAGCTTGTCATGCTCTTTATCCCGATCACTCAGGAAATTTCCCCATCCATAGTCATAGGTCATATTCGCCTCCGTGTTGCTGCGGAACAGATGCGCTGCGGCACCTCTTCACCGATTGTATTCTTTATCCGTAAAATTTGGCCTCTTTTGCCAGAATGCTGCGGGCCTTTCCATATTTTGGATACAATCACGGCAAATGGCTGGTGAACAATCCGCAAATGTCACAATCGTACACAATTCAGACGAGAGCCTGTCGACGTGTCATATTTTCAAGAGAATGCACATTTCAGAAGCAGTCTGAAAACGCCCGCCTCGGCGCGCGCATGGATATCCAGCACATTCAAACCGCAAAACAGAAAAAAGCCCTGCCAGAAATTTGGCAGGGCAAAATTATTCTAAATTATTGTAATAAGGTATTAATTTATCCCAAGCGCCCTACAGCCAGACGAAGGAATGCGTAGATTCGTTTCAGGCTGCATCTGACAAAACCGCCGATTCGAAACATTTCCCCCGCCGAATCTGTTCTTCTATACGCCGCCAATTTGCAACAAGCCGCCGACCAGATCTGTATACATGCTCGGATTCCAAACTCTCTGCCCGCGATGGCTGGCGATTCAAGATTGCATCAGAAATCTCAACATGCTCTTCATGCGATCTGCGCAACATCTCTTTGTCATACCATTTGAACCGTATCAGCGCAAAAAACGGGATCTCATCCGTTTGGTGAATGGCCTGCACAAGATAGGCATTATTCGCGGCCTCATGAATCACAGCATGAAACGCCGAATTGACCTGCCGCCAGCGCTGGCAGACATCATCATCCCAGCGATCCTGCGCAATTAGCTCTCCCGATTCCTGCAACAACCTGTGATGCGCCCCGCGCTGCTGGTCAGACAGCCCCTTGAACGCGGCCAAACGCGCGGCCATCCCGTCAAGCTCTGCGCGCACAGCATAAATTTCCTCAATATCGCGCGATGAAAACGGTCGGACAGAATAACCGCTATTTGGGCGATATACCAACAAACCCTCGGCAGCGAGGGTTGACAGCGCGCTACGCACCGGTGTCCTCGATACTTTGAGGGCGATTGCCAGTTCATTCTCATTCAAACGGCTACCGGGCGCATATGCGCCCGTTGCGATCAGGTCACGCAACGCGCGCCCCACTTCCAAACCACGAGTTGCCATATCGTTCCCTTCGTGCCGCAGGGACATGAAAGACACCACTGCCCTCCAGCCCCGTGCAAAGCAGCCTCCTCCGCCTTTGCAAGCATATCTACAGGAACATCATGCCGTCAAGTATTCGATTGGCAACAGTTGGCCTTATTGTATCCATTTTTCCACATTGTGCTAAATCTGGCACAAGCCAGACCCAGCCAGCCTAGCGCGGCGGCGTGCCCCCCTCTCCCACAGGTTTTCGGCCCAATATCAGCCCAAGCAAACTAAAAAACGGCGCAGCGCCCAGCATTACCAGCAAGACGCGGATCAGATGATGCGCAACCACAAAGGCAGCATCAGCCTGTATCGCGATGGCCACAATGCTCATTTCTGCCAGTCCACCGGGAGAATACGCCAGCACCAGCGAGGAAAACGGCAAATCCGTAACCATCATCACACCAAGCGCACAGGCGATCACCGTACTCAGCAAGACAAGGGTCATCAGAAAACCGACCATCAAAATACGCAAGATTGTTTTTGGTGTCATTCCAACAAACCGCGAACCAAGCACCGCCCCAAGAACAAGCTGTGCAAGTTGCACAAGTTCCTGTGGCGGAACAAAAACGATCACCCCTGCCAGATGCAGCCCGCCAGATAATAGCATTGGCCCCACCAAATGTGGCGCGGGCAATCTGATACGCTGCCCGATGAAGCAGCCCAGATAGCCCACAGCCAACAGGATGACAAAATCACGCCAATGCGTTTCCAGAATCGGAACACCAATAGACCCGCGCGCCCCTAAAGCAGAGCCATTCTCCAAAAGCTGCACAAGAAAGGGAAGCGAGAACACAATGAACAGAATGCGCGAGGAATGGATAAGCGCAATCGTTCGCTCATCGCCACCATACTGCCGCCCGACCTCAACCATCTCGACCAGACCGCCCGGCATGCCTGCAAAAAAAGCCGTTGTCCGATCCAGCTTTGCAAAACGATGCAGAAAAACCGCACAGGCCAGACCCGACACGACCGAGAAAACCAAAAGCCCCAGAATGCTTGGCGCCCAGCCCGGCAATGATTGCAGCAAACCAGGGTGAAACCCCGCCCCCAGCATCACACCGATTGTCGCCGTCATGGGCGGGCGCAGCTTTGCGGGCGCAAATACAGGCACTTGCAATAGCGTGGCAAGCGTTACCACTGTCATCGCGCCCAACATCCAGGGCAATGGCAACCCCGCCAGCGCAAATACCCAGCCCCCCACCCAAGCCAGACACATTGTCATGCAAAAAAGCCAGAAATTTCTTGGCGGGACGCGCGGTTTCTTGAGTGCAGGGATCATGGGAGTTTATCCGTATTACAAAGAAGATCAGGCAGATGGGCGGGCCGCTGACGGGCCGAATGAAACGCGATGACAGAGGCCATCACCACAATTGACGTCCCCGCCAGAACAACGGGGCCGGGCCAATCCCCGAACCACAGAAAGCCAATCGCCAATGCCCAAAGCATCTTGGTATAGGTAACTGGCGCAAGCGTAGAGGCAGGCGCATGAAAAAAGGCCCGCACCGTAAGATATTGGCACAGGCCAGACGCCAGCCCCATTGCGATCAGCCCCGCCCATTGCGGGCCTGTCGGGGCAACCCAGACCGCTGGCAAGACAGGCATAAGCAGCATGGCCGAGATAGACAGTGTGTAAAATGCAATCGCATGAGTGCCTTCGGATGCAGACAGCGCGCGCTGTAAGAGCATGCACAGGGCCGAGAGGGCCGCGCCTCCCAAGGCAAACGCTGCCCCCACAGATGTGGTGGCCCCACTTGGCTGCGCCATCAGCACCACCCCCGAAAACCCGAAAGCAACCGCGATCCATTCACCGCGCAACGGCTTTTCCCGCCCGATTGCAGCAGCCAGCGCGATCACCATCAACGGCTGCGTAAATGCTATCGCGGTCACATCCGCCAAAGGCATTCTGGCATAAGCTTCGAAAACGAGCACAAGCGAGAGGGTGAACAGCAATGCCAGCAGGAAATGCCGCGGCAAGACGGAACTGCGCAAATGCGCGGGCCTCAGACCAGTCATCAACATCAGCGCCACAATAGACAGACATGCAAACGCGTTTCTGAAAAACGAAATCTGCACGACTGGAAAAACTTCGGTCATGCCCTTGACCACACCATTGAGCACAGAGAAAAGCCCAATCCCCGCAAGCATCAGCAGCACCCCTTTTTTGGGGTCAGCCGGGCCGTAATCTGCCTGAATCAACGCCATGGGCCTGCCCCGCAAACGCGCCTCAAGGCTCGCTCTGACCTCATCCGAATACTCCTGAACCGGGCACCCCAACAGCCTGATGCGTTGTGCGCCATGTGACAGAAATACAAAATTCTTTGTATGTGGCAGTTGCATACCAGGACACGGGCAAGGTCAAGGCGGGCAGCGAAGATTTCCTCAAATAGTATACAATTAATGAAATTTGCTCAATATTTAGGCCAATTCTTCAAATTGCGCAACCATAGCATGCCCAGCCGGGGCGAACGACAACCTAAAAATTTCTTATTTTATTGAATAATTTCATATATTTATGGCCTAAACCTCCAAAATAACTTCTGATCGGCCACCATAGCGCAAATCTACTGCCCTCTATTTTGTATCCAATCTACTTG
>JAIUNA010000103.1 GCA_022565265.1 Roseinatronobacter sp.
CGCGGCAGGGCAGACGCGGCCTGCCCTGCAGCCTGCGGCCAGCCAAACGGCAGCAGTTGCGCATTGACACGCAGGCAGGGGCGCAGTCCTATCAGCGCAGAGTTGCACCAGCGGCAGCAGGAGGCGCCGTGCATGACACCGTCACGCCGGGAATTTCTTATGCGCAGTTTCGCGACAGGGCTTGGCCTTGTCCTGCCCACCCGCCCTGCGGCGCAGATGCGCATTGCGCGTGGCGACACTTTGGCCGCAGGTCTGTCCTATCACGCCCCCACAGTTGCGGCCTATATTGATACACTCCTGCCCGATGATGGCGTGACACCCGCAGCCTCTGCGCTGGGCGTTGACACGGAGGTGAGCGCATTCCTTGCGTCCACCCCGCAGGTGGGGGACGCGGCCCTTCTCATGTGTGATTGGCTGGATAAGCCGGGGCCGATCCGTTTTGCAATGCGCTCGGAGCGCCAACGCCTTGAGATCATGGATCTTCTCGCCACGGCGCCACAAAGCACAATGGAGGGCTGGTTTTACAGCACCCTACGGTTGCTGGCGATCGAGTTTTACTACGCAAAGCCGGAAGCGCTGGTGGGCCTCAATCTCTCTGCCGCGCCACAGCCAGAAGGGTATTTGCCACCATGGGCCTGACGCGCAGCCCGGATGTTGTTGTGATAGGCTCTGGCGCAGGCGGCGGCGCGGCCGCGTGGCGGCTGGCCGAGGGCGGGATGAGGGTCTTGCTATTGGAGGCGGGGCCACGGTTTGAGCCTTGGCGCGATTAACCCTTAAATATGCCTGGGTGGGAGCGGCGATCCTTTCCAGCCCCAGAGGGCAGCCGCGCCACGATTGTCTATGGTGATCTGGGCCAGATCGCCTTCGCACCCCGCGATCTGGCCGCGTTCAATGCCGCGGGCCCGGTTTTGCATGACAGCGCCCAGCGATCCGCCGATCTGGGCGGCTACGTCCATGTTCTGGGCCTTGGCGGCAGCACGCTCCATTATGTGGGCGAGGCCCATCGCCTCCACCCGGATGCATTCAGATTGCACAGCCTCACAGGTCAAGGTGCAAATTGGCCCATCAGCTATGCGACGCTGGAGCCGTATTACGCTCTTGCCGAAACCCGCATCGGGGTTGCAGGGCGCGGCATTGGTGCAGGGGCGCGCTGGCGCTCAACCCCTTTTCCACAATCCCCCCACCCCCAAAGCCCCGCAGCCAAACTCTTGGGACAGGCCGCCGCGCGACTGGGTTGGAACTGGGAAGATAATCCCCGCGCCGCCCTGTCTGAGCCGCGCTACTCCGGCGCTGGTACACAAGGGCGTCCCGCCTGCAATTATTGCGGGCATTGCGCGCGTGGATGCCCTTTGGGGGATAAAGGCTCAACCGATGTGACCTTCCTGCGCGATGCCGCCCAAACCGGGCGGTTGGAGATCGTGACAGGCGCTACGGTCACGCGGCTGTATCGCCGCGCCTCAGGCGGGATTGCAGCGCTTGACTATCATCATGCCGGAGAGATCCACCGCCAGGAGACGCCGCTCCTGTTTCTCTGCGCGGGTGCCGTGCAAACGCCGCGCCTTTTGCTGGCCTCGCGCGATGCAGAAGAGCCCGATGGCATCGCCAACAGCGCGCATCAGGTCGGCAAGAATTTTATGGAAACGCTCGGCTACACTGTCTCCGGCCTCGTGCCGGGCTTGCAGCTTAGCCAACGCGGATTGCCTGCGGATGCCGCCTGCTGGGAGTTCAACGCGCCCGCCTCTCTCGACGGGCTTGCCGGGGGGTTCAGGCTGCATTCTTCCGTGCAGGAAACAGGCCTCAATGGGCCAATCCGTCATGCCTCACGCCTGATCACAGGCCATGGCGCCGCGCTCAAAGCCCGTATCCGCGAGAGTTTTGGCTCTGCCGTCTCGGTCTCCGCGACCGGCGAAGTCATCCCCGATGCCAGATCGCAGATCACCGTTTCTGAGACCAGACGCGACCGCTTTGGCGTGCCCCTGCCTGTCATCAACTCCGTCCTGACCGATCACAGCCTGGCGCTTTTGCACCAAATGGCGGCTGCGGCGCGGCGCTTGCTGCGCGAGGCTGGTAGCCCCAGGGAGATCGAGCAGTTTTCTTCCTATGACAGCTTCACCGCAACCCATGTGCATGGCACCTGCCGCATGGGGAATGATCCTGCCACCTCCGTTACCAATGGCTGGGGCCAAAGCCATGATCACCCCAATTTATATATCGCAGATGCAAGCCTGTTTCCCTCGACAGGCGGGGGGGAAGGGCCAGCGCTGACAATCTCGGCGCTGGCTCTGCGGGCGGCTGATAAGGCCTTGGCGGAATAGTCCTTATGCGGTGCATGACCTCTCAAAGGATCAAGAAATAAATCGATTTATAGCGTGCTATAAAAAGTCAAGGACATGCTACGCCCCCAGATCGACGCAGGAAAAGGATCACGTTATGAAACGCAGTCTGATTGCCGTTTTGAGTATGCTCGCTGTTACCGCAACACCGCTCTCTGCGGGCAATGGTCCGCCTCCTCCGCCATCGGAGCAGATCGTCGCGCGCAAGGGAAGCCCGACTGTTGGTCTGGGTCTGAGCTTTGCCTTCGGCCCCAACGGGCTGGAGCCAGGGGTCGGTATTCGCGTGATGTCCGACAACCGCCGCAACCGGGCCGCTGCAAGCATCGGTCTGGACTATATGTTCATGAGCCAAAGCGTCAGAGGCACTTTGGGTGCCGTCTATTTGGGCCGCAATATCTTTGGCGGGGCGGATGTTGGGTATAACTTCTCCAGCAGCCAAATTGACTTCGGTCTGGTGGCTGGCGGAACCCAGACAAAGAGCCGGTTCCGGACAATCCCAAATACACCAGTGGAAACTTGCAGCATTTGTTGAATTGAACAAAGGTCAAAGTGACATGACGCGCCACTAACGCCTCTCCCCCGCTCGGCGCTGCGCCGAACGGGGGAGAGAGAGACGTGTTTCGTGCCGGTTTCTATTCTGGCGCGCTCTGGGCTAAAGCGCGCGCACAGTGCCCAAGCGCCACCATGGGCGGATCGCGCTGTGCGGATCAAAACGCTCTGCGCGTGGATGTGAAAAGGCAAGCGAGCTTGGCGCGCTGGCGCCATTGGCATGGCCCAGCAACAGCAACACCTGTGATCTGCGGCAATCAAAGACATCGATCTGCTTGCCGGGCCAAAGAGGCTCTCGCAGCTGGGTTGCAAGATAAGACAGGGCCGCGACAATTCCCCGGCCGGGGCTTGCCTCGAAGTGCCACAGATCGATACCGCAGCTGCGGTAGATATCAGCAAGCGCGGCCCAGAGTTGCAGGTTGAAATGGCAATAATGCTTGCTGGTCGAGCGGATAATCTCTTGGGGCTGTGCGCCGCTATCATCGAATTGCGCATAAATCCGCTGGCACGACATGAGTGAGGCGTCCTGCACCAGACGTCCCCGGCCCAGAAACGCGGCGATGGCCGCAATCTGAAGGTCATAGGCCGTGCCGTGATTATTGGCGCTGGCGCGTTCGCTCAGCCCTTGCGGGCTGGTGCGCAGCCAGTCGAGATAGGTGGCCAGCCAGAACCGGAAAACAGCCATGATATCAGGAGAGATCGCACCAAGATGATCCAGCAGGCCAATAGCATCGAGGAAATAGTAAATATCCTTTGCCTCAATGATACCGCGCCCGCGGCTTGTGGTCTCGCCGGGAATAAGCTGCGCATAGACAAGATGTGGGGTCATCCGGCTGTCTTCCGCGATAAACCACTGTTTCAGAAGCGCAACGGCATGATCGCCAAAACAGGCCTCGCCCGAAAAAAACGCCGCCAGCGCAAGCGTCACTGTATCGTCAAACACCGCCTGCAAGCTGGTGCGATCATAATTCACCGCCTCAGGATCGCCGAATTGTGTCCCCGGCACGCGCTCTCCATCGCGTTTGAGATAGGGCAGACCCGTTGGACTGTCTGAATTTGGCCAATGATAGGGCGCAGGGTGCCAATAATCCCGCGGCTCCCCTGACGGTGCGCAGCCCTGCTTGTCGAGCACGCTATAAGGCCCGCGCCCCAGCGCCGCGCGCGCGGCCGGCAGAAGCGCGCCTGTGATAAGCGCGTCAAGCCCGGCATCGCCGGCATGATAGCGCTTGCGCTGATCAAGCAGGGTCTGCCAATCCAGCGCCTTGGTTGGAAGATCGGGCAGGACAGCGCTGATCCGGGCATCATCAATCCGGTCGATCAAGCCGCGGATGCCATGGCTGCGCGCAACACCGCGCCGCGACGACGCGCCTGCGATTTCCAGCGCATGCGCCCCGGATGACAGCCGCGCCACCCAGCCCGCCTCCTGGTAAAGCCCGGCATCTGGTGCAATGGTCGGGGCCGGTTCCCAGGCCGCTTTGGGCCATTTGTCCCATGGCCCCGGCACGCGCAACCGCCGGAGCAATTCAACTTTCGGGCGCCGCCCATAGCGCAGGGTTGGATCGAATATCTCGCGCGCATCATTGCGAAAAATGATCTGGGGTTCTTCTTGCAAATCACGGTGCAGGGCGGGATCAAACACGCTGTCATTCTGGGTTATGCGCACCATCGGCACAACAATATACGGCAAATCCGGCCGGGCTGTGATTGCGGCACGGATTTCGGCCCATCCGCTCTCGGTCATAAAGCAATTCCCGTCCCACGGCATGACCCAGCGCGCCAAAGCGCGCCCGGCCTCAAGGCAGCTGTTGCGCGCGCCATTGTTATTGGCCACATAGCGAATTTTGTCATGATAGGCCGTATCATAGAGCAATTCGCGGTTTTGAAACGCGCTGAGGGTTGTGACTTTGGTATCGGCCAAGGCCGGGCTGTAGAACGGCTCTGCCCCAAACTGCAACGGGGCGGTATTCCAGCCAATCTGCCGATAGACCTCTGGATCAAAGGCGATCCTGTCAAACACTTCCCCGCGCGATGTCAGCAGATCGATAATCCTCGCTTCCGTCTGGGGATCGCTGATACGGTTGAGAACCCAGCGCCGAATGACGCCGGCTTGTTTGGGCTCATGGTCGAGAATGAAGCGGATATTGGACAGCGATTGTCCGATCTGGTGGCGCGGTGGCAGGTCGTTGCCAATGATCCGAAAAAAGGCAAAACTGTCTGGCGCGACCGCAGGCAAGCTCTGCTGGCGCAATTCATAGATTTCCATCCGCATCGCCTGAAGCGTATCGCGCAAAACGGCGTTTTCTTTCCCCAAGGAGCGGATGTTTTTTGCCAGGGCTTCCACTGGGTCGATCGTGTCGCGCGCGCTCATCAGGATGCGTCCATCTGTTCATATGGCGGGGGGGCCGTTGGACGGCGCGCTGCAGCCAGGGTGGGTGTGCCCATATCCACAACATCAACCGGAGCATATTTTGCGCGCAGAAAGCCTATAAACTCGCCCAAGCCCGCAGCCCAGGGCGCAGCGTCACGCAAGAGCAATGCCGGCACCACCTCAACTGTGATACCCTCGCCAATCAGCGCATGGATATCGGGGCAAGAGACCAGATAAACGCCACTTGCCCCTTGCGCGGCAAGGCGGGCTTGGGTGGTGCGTGCAATATGGCTCACAGTTGCTGCCGGAAGGCCAAGGCAATTTAACAAAACCACAGCCCCGGTCGCGTGATGCTCCAAAAAGAAACCCGGCGAGGGAACCAGCGCGGGCGGGGTTGGCGCAGGCGGCCTTGGCCTCTGTGGCGATGGCGGGTGTTGGAGCGGTTCCAAAGCCGTTTCGGGAAGCGATATGCAATCGCGCCGCGTCAGTACCGCGTGTTTGCCCTCCACCCGCCGTGCCAGAAAATCCCGCTCAGAGCGCAGTTGGGCAAGCAGGCTGGCCATGCGATACGCGCGGTTCATGCGGCAGCAGCCAGCGCAAGAATGGCCTGCGCCGCGCGCGCCGCACCATTGGGCAAGGGGCGCGTGTCAAAGTGCTGGCGCATTTTTGCGCGCTCCTCCGGTTCCAACAAGGGCCGCAGCGCCTCCATGATACTGATCTGCGTCCGGATGGCCAAACGCCCCCAGCCCGCACTGGCAGCAAAGGCCGCGCGCGCTGCCTGATTGTCCATTCCCGGGGCCGTGTTGGCGACAAAAACTGTGGGAATGCGCGCCTGATGCAATTCGTGAAACGTATTATAGCCCGCCGCACTTACAGCGAGATCAAAGGCCGCCATATAGTTTGTCAAAGGAAATATCCGCGCTGTTGGCAGCAGCGCCTCAAGGCCGGGTCTGGCGGGCGCCAGAATGGAGCGACACCAGACCGGCGCGACGCCGTGGCATATCTCCAATTCTTCACAGACCCCCGCCACCAGATCGACCGCATTATCTGCAACCTCTGCGCCCAGTTGGAGGCAGATATTGACCGTATCTGGCGCCAGACCAAGCGCGCGGCACGCGGTTTCGCGATCCAGCGCCTCATCTGCTTGGTGCAACAGGATCGGCGGCACGCGGGTCACACTGTGGCGCAGCGCGCGGGTTGGCCCTGTATCATAGTCTTCCGCAAGATCACCAGGTTCGATCACCAGATCAAACTGGTTCTGAGCGCGCAGCCGTTGCAGATCCTGCGGATGCTGTCCCCACCTGGCGCGGCGCACCCACCCAAGGCGAAGCGCCGGAAATTCCCGCCGCAGCATCAGCACCCCTGAAAACGGGACATTCGCATCCAGCACAACAACTCTCACGCCAAACCGCTGGACAAGCTGCCTGAGCCGGAGCGCGAACCAGCCGTCCCAATCGGCCTCGGCCACATCCGAATGAATATCAGAGGGGAAATATTCCAGATACACCCCTGCCCCTTCAAACAATGAGAAGGCAGGACATGTGGTCAGGAATAAAGCTTTGGTTCCCGCCGGCATCTGACGCCATATGGCCATCTGACGGACAAGATGCCCCATCCCGACACCATTTGAGGATAAGAAAAGTATAGATATGCGTTAACCCTCAACCTTGGGTCACATCTTTATCCGACAGGGGCGCGGGACGTGAGCGGCAAAACCAGCGATTGCGTTAGCCGCGATACCCTGCTTGCAGGGCGTCCTTCACGGCCGTTCGGATGGTGTTCCTGATCTCGCCCTTGTCGCGCACGATAGAAATGATGACATCTGCCACATAGGGGCTTTCTGGAAAGGATTTCAAAAACGCAGTGATGGCGCTTTGATTTCCAGATTGCAGCGCGCGGGCCAAAGCCTGAGCATCTGCGCTATCTGTGCCGTGAAAGAATATACCTGCGGCAGCCAGAATTGCAGCTATGGATGTTTTGGACATGTTGGCCTCTGTTGGTTTGGGGGGCGGAGTTTCGTTTTTTTAATAAAAAAAGGCGTTTCAGAAAAAAGACTCAATAAAACCATGAGTTTCGCAATAACTCTTTATCGGCGTTTTATGGGCGGAACAATAAGGTTTTCGCCCTCAAGCTTAACTCTTCGGCCATTTTTTACTTTCTTTTGAGAGCTTCATTGCAAAAGCACATCTGCTAACGCTGACCTTTGGCAAAACACGGGGGGCTGTCCGATCACTGCCCCTATGGCGGTAATCTTGCTTAAACCCGCAATGCTTGTGCGCGTTTCCAAAGACTGGGGGCTTGTTTGCGCCCCGGCCCGCATGAGGAGCGCGCCCCTGTCCCGTTTCGCATCACAGCGATGATCGTCTTGGGGTGGTTTTCTGTCATGGGGTCGCGCGCACTGGCCCTCATGGTGCAGAGGCGCGCGGCGCTCCCCATCAGCGGCGGCCATGTCTCTCCCTCTCGGCGGCAGTTTGCGCGCTTGGGGCCAGTCTGGCCAGCGCGGCTCGAGGCAGTGCCCCGCAGCGCAGATCGCGGGCGCGCCTAAGATCTCTCCGCCTGAGACCTCTCGCCTCGAGGCGGGATGTGGTCTGGGCGGCGCAATCGGTTTTGGGCGCAGCGCATCAGAGGCGCAGTCCTTGCGCGCGGGTGCTGATACTGGCCCGGAGAAGAAGCGCTCCCGATAGCCGCGCGCCCGGTTTGCTTCAGGGGTGGTATTGGTTTCAGGGGGGTGCCCGTATATACTGTCGTATCTTTGGGCGCAGAGAGAGGGATGATTTGTATATTCATCTGTATGAGTCGATTATACATCTGTAGTCTTACCCTATACAGCTATATAATCCCTTGCGTATATACAGCTGTCGTCTCATCGGAGGTGCTCATGTTCCAAACCCGCATTCGCAAAGTTGGCAATTCCGCCGTCATCACCCTATCGGCCGATATTCTGGCGGCGCTGGACGCGGCCGAAGGCGATACTGTCTTTTTGACGCACGGTGACGATGGCAGCATGAAGATCACATTGCATAACCCGCAACTGGCGGCGGCCTTGCACGCAGCACGCATCGCCATGGATGAACACCGCGATATGTTGCAGGCCTTGGCATGAGCGCACCGATCTGGGTGCCCCTGCGCGCGATTATCCTCATTCATGATCGCCAGATCGCCCGGCATGGCGGCACTGCCGGGCTGCAAGATCTGCACCGGCTTGAAAGAGCCGTTGCGCGGGTGCATGGCAGCTTTGCCGCGGGCGCCACGGGTCTGTGTGACAGCGCGGCCGCATATGCAAACAGCATAGCAAAGGCGCGGGCCTTCAAGGCCGGCAACAGACGCACAGGCTTTGTGACTGCGGCAACATTTCTGCGCCTCAATGGCCTTGGCCTGCGTCCAGACCCTTTTGGCGGCCTCAAAGCGATGGGCGATCTTGCCGCCGGTCTCCTCTCCGAAGAGGGGTTTTCGGCGTGGCTTGGAGCGCGGGCCGCGCCCCTTGGCCAGCCCCGCGCCGCGCGTTTTTAAACAGGCGCATCGGAGCAGATGTGTTACCGGCGCAGCAGGCGCGCTTTGACGCGACACGGGCCATAAGCCCTCCGGACAACGCCAGAGCCAAATCTTCCAACAGATTTCCAGCAGAACAGTGACATGATCTTGGGCGTTTTCCCAATGCCTGAGACTGCAACGCGCAAACTTTATTGATAGATTGTCCAGTTAGATGCCTTGACGGGCCTCTTCGTCCATGAAGACCACGCAGCACCAAAATGCGATCCACGGTGACGCGATCGTATATTGCGTGTGACATGCACGCCTATCGCCTCAGGTGCGTTTTCACGATGTCGGAATTTGCCCCAAAGCTCGGATTTTGGGCAGCGATTGCAATTTTGCCTCAAAGTGCATCGACATTTTTTTCCGTAGCTTTGTCGCCAAAACGCTCCTCGCTGAGCTGACCGTCCGCTCAGGGGTCTGCGCGACGGTCACCCCGGACAAAGCTCAGGCGTTTATGGCCAAGACGGGATCCACCATATTTGACCGATACATCATGACCAGAAGTTTTTGTCTCGACTGACCGAGGGCGCGCTGAACCTTGTAAGTTCGCCGTCATCCCAGAGAGATCGTTCGCAATCGCGGCATCATCGACGTACTGGGCGGACACCCGACTGTGACCTTCCAGCAATGCATCCGCGGCAAATGACAAAAGCCGCCGGTCGTCCTGCCTGTCGTGACAGGCAGCAGTGGGCAGAAAGCGGAGTTTTCAAAGTCACATGTCATCGGCTGCGTGCTCGACATGCCCGGTCTTCTGCGGACTCTTTTTTTCATGCGCAGCGGGTGTCAGGATCTCGTCAGCCAATGCTCCTGTTGTGTGCCCGATGCCGCCCCGGGGAAGCGGGCTTTCACCCAAGCAGCAAGAGCAGGCCAATGGGAGACGACATGAGTTCCTCATGCGTGTCAGTTCTCGTCAGAGGGCAGCAACCGTAACGCAGCGACGTGGCAGGGATCAATTCGTGTGCATCATCAGTCGAAATCCTCGACGTCGATAGCTTCAGGAACGCGCCTTGCGAGAAACACGCCGTAGCAGGGGCGTCCTGGCAGTGCTGCGGACAGGACCTGTTTCATCGCCCGAAAGTGACAGCCGGTGGTGAGGACGTCATCACAGATTAGTATCGCATCTCGGACCCCGAGGAGGGTGTCTTGCTCGACCCGGTAAAGCGCGGCCAGCTCAGTGGGCGTGGAACGCGCATCCGTCTCATGCGCTGCTGCCGTGCTTTGCGTCTGGCTGACCAATTCGCGGATATCAATATCGTAGCCATGCGAACGCCGCACATGAGCGTTCAGATGGGTCAGCATTTCCATCATGCGGTTGTCGTACATCGGATCGGTGCGGGCCTTCGAAGGCGGGATCGGCACGAAGCTGAAACGCCTCAGATCGGTGTTGCCAAAGGCCTTGTTGAGCGCGGCTGCGGCCTTGCGGATGTTGCGCGCCTTGTTGGGCCATTCCGGGCGCCCCTGGCGATCCATCGGCTTCTTGGACCTGTCGCGGTTTGGTGCCGCTCCTTTGATAGCGTAATGTGCAACAAAGGAGATGAACCATGGGCACAGGAAGAACGGAAGAATTTCGAAAAGACGCGGTGCGAATTGCATTGACCAGCG
>JAIUNA010000104.1 GCA_022565265.1 Roseinatronobacter sp.
GCACAGAATGGGGGCGCCTGCGGCCAAAGCGCCGCGCGCGGCCGTGCCAAACCCGTCTGACATCTGGATGAACTCTTCCAGCCCCACCATGCCTGCGGCATGGATCATGCGCACGGCGATGGGTTCTTCTTCCGGGGTGAACCGGGCAAGATTGGCTTCGGCGCGGATCGTGGCGAAGGATTGGCGATAGATCGCCGCGCCATCGGTTTCATAGCTATAGGGCATCAATCCTCCCGGAAATGCGCAAGAATTTGGGCGGGGCTTTGCGCTTTGGCCAATAATGCCCCCTGTTTATAAAGATCAAACCGCCCCCCCTGCCCGATCAGCAGCGTATCGGCACTGCGTGAGCGCGCACAGGCCTTCACACAGCCCGAAACATGCAGACTGCCCTGCACATATGCGGCGAGCTCGCGCGCAAGGGGGCGGGTTTGCACCGTGGCTTGCGGGCAAAGTGGCGCGCCTGCACAGGCATCAACGCGCAAGGCGGGGTGATCTGCCTGGGCAATCAGGCTGTCTGGCAAATGCGCCTGTGCCACCCCTTCCAGCACAAGGCAACGCCATGGGGTTATGCGGATGGCCTGCGCGGCGCTGGTGGTCAGCACCTGCGCCAGATCGCGTGCGATGATCTGGCCAAAGCCTGCACCTACTACAAGCCCAAGCGCGTTTTCGCCGGGGGCAAGGCTAGGGCGCGGAGCCAGAGGTTTGGCCCCCCAAGCGGCCCAATCGGGCAGTGGGGCCATATGGCGGGCCATGCGCCCGGCTGCCCTGCCCCCGCTCTCGACAAACCAGCGCGCCAGCGCGATCAGGCTGTCAATCTCTTGCCCCTGTTCAAGTGCCATGCCCATGGTGCGACCCTCGGCACGCAGGATCAGGCTGTTTAGCCCGCGTTCTATCCTGAAATCGGCGGGATCGTTTTGCAAGATCGGAGCCGCGCCTGCATCCATGGCAAAGCCCATTTTTGCGGGCAGGTCTGGCAATTCGGCCAGCCGCGCGGCGAGTTCCAGCCAAAGCCGCGCGCTGTCATCGCCTTGCGCCCAATCCGGCGCAATCAGGATATTGCGCCGCGCTTCCAGATCGGGGCTGGCATCCAGAAGCCCAAGTGCTGCAAGCGCGTCTTGCAAAGGCGCAAGGCTTTCATCGCTGACCCCGCGTATTTGCAGATTGGCGCGGTTGGTCAGATCAATCAGCCCTGCGCCATGTGTTTGCGCGGCCTCGCACAGCCCCAAAGCCTGCACACGAGAGAGCCGCGCAAGGCGTGGGCGCACGCGCACCACCCAGCCATCGCCCGATTGCATGGGGCGCAGCGCGCCGGGGCACCAGCCCTTGACCTCAGCCATCGCCCAACCCCGCCAGAATGGAATTGCGCCGCGTCACCCATAGCCCCGCCGCATGCAGCGCGGCAAAGCGCGCCTGCATGGCGGCCAGCGCTTGCGGGTTGTCGCGCGCCAGAAAATCACACACCTCCGGCTGGCCCAATGTGGCGTCATGGTAGAGGTCAAATAGCTGGGGTGGCACGGCCCCTGCCAGATGCGCAAACGCGGCCATATGATCCAGCGTGGCGGCAATTTCCGCGCCGCCGCGATAGCCGTGGCGCATCATGCCCGCCACCCATTTGGGATTGGCCGCGCGCGCGCGCACCACCCGCGCAATTTCTTCAGCAAGCGGGCGGGCGCGGGGGGTATCGGGGCGGGTGCTGTCAAGATGGTAGAGCGCGGCCTTGCCGCCTGTGACCGATTGCGCGGCGGCAAAGCCTGCCTCATGCGCCGCGTAATCCTGTGCCAGCAGCAGATCGGTTTCCGGCAGGTCTTGCAGATGCACGAAAGCCTCTGCCGCGGCCACGCGCGCGGCAATGCCTTCGGGATCATGCGTGCCAGTATCCAGCGCATGGGAAGAGGCCGCAAGCCATGCCTGCCCAGCCTGTGCGCGGGCGGCATCTGTGTAGATGTCCAGCGTGGCGCCCATGCCCAAGCCATACATGCCCGGTGCAGGGCCATAAACGCGCGCACCGCCGCGCCCGACAAAAGGGTTCCAATCGGGCGCTTCATCGCGTGCGGCCAAGGCGGCCACGGCCTGCCCGAACAGGGTGGAAAGCTGCGGGAACACATCGCGAAACAGGCCAGAGACGCGCAAAGTGACATCAAGGCGCGGGCGGTCAAGTTCGGCAATGGGCAGGATTTCCACACCCGATACGCGCGCAGAGCCATCATCCCAGACAGGCCGCGCGCCCAGAAGGTGCAGCGCCATCGCGAATTCTTCGCCTGCGGTGCGCATGGTGGCACTGCCCCATAAATCCACCACCAGCGCGCGCGGCCAATCGCCGTGATCTTGCAAATGGCGGCGGATCAGTTCTTCAGCCAGCCTGACACCTTGGGCATAGGCCGCCCGCGAGGGCACGGCGCGCGGATCGGTGGTGTAAAGGTTGCGCCCTGTGGGCAGCACATCGGCCCGCCCCCGATAGGGAGAGCCGGAGGGGCCAGCAGGTACAAACCGCCCCGCAAGAGCGGCGCGCAGCCCTGCGCGCTCTGCCCTGCCATGTTCGCCACGCCCGAAGATATGCAGCCCATCGCCAAACTGGCTGTCTTTGACATCGCAGACAAAGCGGTCAATGCGGGTGATGGCCTCTGCCAGACACCCGGCTTTGGCAAGGCCCAGTTCCTGCCCCAGCCCCAGCGCCTCGGCCTCTTGGCGGATATCGTCTTGCAGGCGGTTGCGGCGGGCGGGATCAAGCCCATCGGCATTTGAAAATTCATCCAGCAGCGCTTCGAGGCGGGCCAGCCCTGCACCGCTTTGCGCGCTGGTCATGGGTGGGGGGACATGGCCCAGCGTGACCGCGCCAATGCGCCGCTTGGCCTGCGCGGCCTCTCCGGGGTCATTGACGATGAAGGGGTAAATCACGGGCAGATCGCGGATCAGGGCCTCTGGCCAGCACATATCCGACAGCGCAACCGATTTTCCCGGCAGCCATTCCAGCGTGCCATGCGCGCCGATATGCACCAGCGCATCGGCCTGCGCGCGCAGCCAGAGATAAAACGCCACATAGGCATGGCGCGGCGTGCGCGCGAGATCGTGGTATTCCGCGTCGCGGCGGGTGGGCGTGCCGCGTTCGGGTTGCAGGGCGATCAGATGGCCGCCCACGCGCAGCGCCGCGAAAGCGAAGCTTTCGCCCATGCAGGCGGGATCATCCTGTGGCGGCCCCCATGCGCTGTGCAACTCTGCGCGCAGGGGTGCAGGCAGGCCCTCCAGCGCCGCAAGATAGGCGGCAAGGGGCCACTGCACGCGCTCTGCCCCCAAAGCGCTGGCAAGGGTTGCGGCCTGTGGCGCATCATGGCCCATGTCGTGCAAGATGGCGCAGGCGCTTTCCAGCGCATCCAGCCCCACCGCATGCGCCATGTTCCACCCCTTGCCGGGATAGGTGGAAAGCACCAGCGCCACGCGCTGCACCTCTGGCGGCATGTCTTGCAGGCGCACCCATGCGGCCACGCGGTTGGCAATGGCCTCTATCCGGGGCAGATCGGGGGTGTGTTCGGCGCGGGAGAATTGCAAATCGTGGTCGGGGGTGCTGAATTGCTTGAAACTGGCCACGCCTGCGAAAATCCGGCCATCGACTTCGGGCAAGACCACATGCATGGCCAGATCGGCCGGAGAGAGGCCGCGCGCGGCCTCTTGCCAGTTTTTGCGCGGGTTGGTGGCCAGCGCGATCTGGAACACAGGCACGCCCGCCCCTTCCAGCACGGCGCCATCCGCGCCCTGCGCCGAAAAGGCCGTGGCATTCACCACCGCTTTGGGCGCAAGCGCGCCAATCCAGCGCGCAAGCCATGCGCGCGCATTGGGTTCTTTCAGCGAGGGCAAGAAAAGGGCGATCACATCAAAGCCGCGCGCGGTGAAAGCGCCGTGCAAGGCGCGGATCGGGGCCAGATCGGCGGCGGCCATGAAAGAGCGGTAGAAGGTGAGGACAATGCGCGGGCACGTGGCTGTGAGGGCAAAAGCGGCCGGGCATGTCAGGCCCGCCCCATCCCAGCCGCCCACCGCAGGCAGCACCCGCGCGCCGCGCACCGGCGGCGCATAAAGCCCCGATGCCAGCGCGAGTTGCTGCAGCGCGGCTTGCGCAGCAAGCGTGCCGCCCATATCGCATAAATCCTTCAGGCGGCGCAGCGTGCTGACAGGCAGGGTAGAGGCCGCATCTAGCGCAGGATCAACCCGCCCATCGGCCGGCAGCACGGCCAGCGCAATCCCCTTGCGCTGCGCCAGCGCCTGCACCTGTTGCACCCCGTAAGCCCAATAGGGCGCCCCCCCGATAAGGCGGATCAGAATCCCCTTTGCGCCGGAAAGCGTGTTTTCAACATAGGTATCTACGGAGAGCGGATGTTGCAGCGCTGCCAGATTGGCCAGACGCAGGGCCGGAAAGCCCGGCCCTGCCGCATGCCAGCCTGCCGCGAAAGCGCCAAGATCACTGTCAGAGAGTGACAACACCACCAGATCCGCTGGGCTTTGGCCCAGATCGGTGGGGGTTGCGGCTTCATTCAGCCCATGGCTTTCGCGGAAGATGACATGCATTCTGGCTCAGGCCCCCAAAGCCTCGCGGATCGCGGCCTCATTGATGTGATCATGCTCTGCAATCACCACAAGCCGCGTGCGCCGGGCCTCTGACACCCCCCAAGGGCGATCAAACTGGTGACGCACCCGCGCGCCCACCGCCTGCACCAAAAGGCGCATGGGCTTGCCCGTAACAGCCGCAAAGCCCTTGACCCGCAAAATATGCTGGCTTTCGGCCAGATGCGCAATGCGCGCGGCCAGATCGGCGGGATCGGTGATTTCGCCCATCTCCACCATAATCGTGTCAAAATCATCATGTTCGTGATCGTCATGGCCATCATGGTGGCTGGGGCGGGCGGCGATGTCATTTTCCGCCCCTGCTTCCAGCCCCAGAAGAATAGCCGCATCTATCACGCCTTCGGCTACGTCCACCACAGGCAAGGGGCGGATTGCCTCTGCCGCGATCATAGCGCGGGCTTTGGCCACGCCATCGGGGCCTGCCACATCGGGCTTTGTGAGCAAAACCAGATCGGCGCAGGCGATCTGGTCTTCAAACACTTCAGACAGGGGTGTTTCGTGGTCGATACTGTCATCTGCCGCGCGCTGTGCATCTACCGCCGCGATATCAGGCGCAAACCGCCCTGCCGCCACGGCCTCTGCATCCACCAGCGCGATCACGCCATCAACCGTAATGCGCGAGCGGATTTCAGGCCAGTCAAACGCCTTGAGCAAAGGCTTGGGAAGGGCCAGACCAGAGGTTTCAATCAGGATATGGTCGGGCTTGGGATCAAGCTTCAACAGCGCCTCGACTGTGGGGATGAAATCATCGGCCACGGTACAGCAGATGCACCCGTTCGAGAGTTCGACAATGTTTTCGGCCGGGCAATCGGGAATGGCGCAGGATTTCAGGATATCGCCATCCACGCCCACCGTGCCAAATTCATTAACCACAACCGCCAAGCGCCGCCCCCCCGCATTGCGGATCAGATGGGAAATCAGGGTGGTTTTGCCAGCCCCCAGAAATCCGGTGATGATGGTGACAGGGGTTTTCGAGAGGTCAGACATGCGATCAGACATTCGGGGCCTCCAATGGCGGGATGCGGGCGATGCAATTTTTGCGGAAATGTTCGGGGCGCTCGCGCCAAGGCACCAACCCTTGCGCGGCAGCTCGGTATTTCTGTGCGCCCTCCAGAATGGCGGGCAGATGCAGTTCGGGGGCAAGATTGCCATAGACATATGTCCAGGCCCCCGGCTTTCGCAACGCGATGGTGCAGCCGCGCGAACAGTTCGAGAGGCATTCGACAGGGATGATGCGCAGCCCCTCTGGCGCGGCCTCTTGCAGCGCTTGCACCAGTGCCGCGCCTGGGCGGCCATCGTGGTCTGGCATGGCCAGAGGATTGGCGGGGCTTGCACTGCGGCAGGTGGTACACACAAGAAGATCAACAGTTTCAATCGGCATAAGGCGCTCCGGCAAAGGGCGGGGCCGCAAAACGCGGCCCCGGAACGTACAGATCAGCCAAGGATCAGGTGCTCGACCGTTTCAAACAGGAAAGCGAAACCGATCCCCGTACACACTGCCGCGACCAGACGCGCCTGCGCCTGCCCCGCGCCTGCATCCATCAACCGGCCCGCCACCTGAGCAACCCCGGCCGCAATGGCAAACTGGATCGCGCCAAAGCCCAGAAGATAGGCAAAAATCGGCATGGGCGTAGATCCGATAACGGCCTCGCCATAGGCCCAGCCATGGACAATGCCAGCCAGTGCGAAGCCCCCAAGCGCCAATGGCCCGGCCACTTGCCGCCCCATCACAATCACCACGCCCAAGACGACAACAGAGCCTGTGATCACAAGTTCCGCCAGCGGCACCACGGCCCCTGCCAGATGAAGCGCTGTGCCCGCCAGCGTCGCCCCGATAAAGGCTATCGGCCCGGCCATAGACCGCTTGGCAAAAGCAGCGGCAATCCCGATCAGCACCACGAAAGCAAAATGATCCAGCCCGATAACCGGATGCGCCAAACCAGAGATCAGGCCATGAAAGACAGTCTGCGGGGCCTCGCCGCCCAAAGGGTGATGGGCCAGAGCAGGGCTTGCGGCCAGAAGGGCCGGAAGGATCAAGAAACGTGTCATTTTGAAACTCCTGAATATGGGTTAGCGCTGGCGGAAATCGGCATGACAGGCGACACAGTAATAGCGCAGATCATGCAGGCCATTGATCAGATCACCGCCGTCACGGACAGTCTGGGCAAAGCGCGCCGTCTCGGCGCTGAAGGCGGCAGTGTATTGGGCAAATCGGTCTGGCTCTTGCCAGATTGCGGCCAATGCCCCCTGTTCCCCCTCTGCTGCGGCCGAGGGCAGCGCGAAAAGCGCGTCAATCTGCGCCCCCAGCGCGGCCAGAGCCTCGGCATGGACAGGGATCATCTCGGCGCCACCCGCATCTGAAAGCAGGGTCGCCGAAACCGCCCGAAAATGCCCCGACAGCGCATTCATGCTGCGGCGACGGCGCTCTGTCAGGCCCTCGGCAGGGGTTGCAAAGCTTGGGGCCTGTGGATGGCGATCGCCATGCACGCCGAAAGGGCCGCTAAGCGGTTCGGCATCGGCATGGCTATGGCTATGGCCATGCGCCGGGCCAGCGCTGCCAAGGCCCTGAGGCCGCGCGGCCTGTGTGGGAACGGCCAAAGCCACAAGCCCTGCCGCAAGCACATAAACGCCTGCCGCAAGACCCAGACCCGCCACCACGTTGCGAGAGGGTTTCATTCTGTCACTTTCCCGCGCGGCCACCCGCCACGCGATAGATGGGCAGGGTGCGACAGGCAGCACTGGCACAGCGAAACCGCCGCGCCACCACAACCCCCCCAGTCACCCCGCTGGTTTACATGCCCCAAACGGGGCGGCCTATTTGCTGGCAGGTCTCCCGGCTTGCGGATATCGAGGCTTGCACCTCGGCGGTCTGCCCACCTTCCCAGCCCTTGCGGGGCCAGTGGCATCGGGCGACCTCTCCGGTCACGGTCGCGGGGGCGGCTGTGCTTAAGCGTGATCTTGCAATCACACCGTGTCACATTCCCTTTTCACCTGTCAAAGACAGGAACCAACCCGGGAAGGATGCGCGCGCGCTGCGACAGTGTCAAGACAGGAATACACCCCCCCGGCCCGCGCGCATGTCAGCACAGCCTGACAGGCTTTTGGCACACACACCCACTTGAAAGCTGCGTGTAAACATAGAATACAAGACCCTGAGCCAAGGCAGTTGAGGAAACTTTGTTGTTCAACTTCACTATTCGCTACCTATTCAGAAACCCAAACCTTCCCGAAGCAGAAGTGACGCTGAAAAGCGGGCGAAAAATACATTTCACAGGCTTCTGGCACGGCTTTCAACCAAATGATGACGAGTTCTGGTCAAGTCTTCTTGATACATATTGTCATGTTGGATATCTGCGCGTTCTTGTGCCTTTCTCTGAAAAAAACACACGTCATGAAAGCAACAGCGTAGTCATAGAAAATGCACTGGGAACCGCTAGTGCTCCGAGTTCAAGGAAATTCAGATATGGCCGCAGCTCTGCAAACAACACGCACCAGCGAATAGGAGGCATTATAACGCTATGGTAATTACAAAATTGATTGGCGGATTGGGAAATCAAATGTTTCAGTACGCAGCAGGCGTGTCATTAGCGCGAAACATCGGGGTAGATTTACGGATCGATAAAAATGCTTTACGAACATACAACCTTCATCAGGGCTATCAGCTTGACGAAATCTTCCAAGGTGATTTTATTCAGGCGACTGAATGGGAAATGTTCAAACTCATGGGGCTTCGAAAGTTCAAAATTGTGAAGCGTGGCGCTGAAGTCAATCCGAAGCATAAATTCAAAGCGGGATATCCATTTATTCGCCAACCAACCCATAACTACTGGGCTGATTTTGATAAGATCACGACTTCGGGATATCTCGCTGGCTATTGGCAATCTTCAAAGTACTTCGCAAACTCCGAAGCTGAAGTGAGGCAGGCATTTTCTTTCAAAGATAATTTGACAGGTCGCAATCTTGAAATCGTAAATAAAGTAAGATCAGAGAATTCAGTCGCAATTCATATTCGAAGAGGAGATTATATTTCAGATCCCGGGTCACTGAAGTTTCATGGATTTTGTGACTGGAATTATTATGATAAGGCAGTTTCAATTATTATTGAAAAAACAGGGGCTTCCAAATTTTATATCTTCTCTGACGAACCAGAGGTTGCAAGATTACACTTCCAAGACACGAGAAGTTTCGAAATAGTCGATTGGAACACTGGGCGCTCCAGTTATCGCGACATGCAAATAATGTCGCATTGTCGGCACCACATCATCGCTAATTCAACCTTTAGTTGGTGGGGCGCTTGGCTTGCGGATAGCCCTGAACAGGTCGTCGTTGCCCCATCATCGTGGTTTCAGGGGAGTGATGAGCAGATTGTGGACATATATGAGCCTGATTGGATAATAATATAACCGTCTAACTTCTTACGCCCGGTCAAGGCGCTCGTTTTGTCCACAGCTCACTCCACTTCCGTCTCCAATATTTCGCCTTCGTGAACCGTGAACTTTTGCGCTCGTACGAAACAGACAATAACAACCTGCGCCCCATTTCAAGGGTTGATTGCGCTACTTCTATAGGGGGATGATCCACTATGCGTGGGATGGAAATTAAGCAATTTATAGCCGAAACATCGCAAGGCCAATCGGCCGGATGTCGAATCGGAAGTCCATGCGTATAAAGGTGCCTTGCCCCTCTCAAGCTAACAGAATACCCGTTCGCCAATATCCCAATTTTAACGATCGGCATCAGCGCAAAATCAGGGAACTGCTTCGCCGCTTTGGCAAATCTCCAGATACGCGCATCGGTATAATCCAACTGGATCAGATCGCCATGCTCATAGGCCCGCGCGCCCCGATAGGCGGCGAAACCTGCGCCCAGAATCGCGTCATCTTCCAGAACAATCGCGCCCGGCAGGTTTTGATCCAAGATACGCTTATAGACCGACATATGCGACAAGGCGCAGGCATATTCCGCATCCGACATTCCGCGCCGTTCCTGCACGAGTGTCCCCGCCCGATCTATCATGCGTTCATATTCCGCAGGCAAGCCAGAGCGACCATCGATTGCATCAACAAACTCGAACGGGATGGACAGCGCTGAAAGCTGCTCTGAAATCCGGGCGCGGCGTTCGCCTGCATCTGTCAGCGAAATAACGAAAACGGGCCAATCTTGCGCCGCTTTCACATGGTCTGGTGCCGTACTGTCTCATATGTCACGATCCGCTTCAACACTCATCCCGGCCCCAGCCTTTCAGAAGAATGCCGGCAGCCCAAATGCCAAGGCGCGACTGCGCCCCGGCCTGAGGTGATATTTCACAATTTTCTCCACCCGGCAATGAAGGCCACGCAGGTTCTGCAATCCACAACGGCATGTGTCAGATTTCGGAATTTTTTACGAAAAATCCGTCATTTCCAGCATTTATCAAGTAATATCAATGACTTAATTTCAAAATTTCGAAATCGTGCCCGAGAATTTCGAAATAGGCACGTTTTCGACGAGCAAGAAAGAACCCGCGATGAAATCATCGCGGGTTCTTGCAGGATATTGCTGAAATCCGGAACCGTCTATGACGGATAAAGTTTGTGCGCTTCGATCCGGAATGGGTTTTCTGAGTATTCCACGGCACTTGGCCACCTGTTCCACGAACATGTGGCCAGTCATTCCATGA
>JAIUNA010000105.1 GCA_022565265.1 Roseinatronobacter sp.
CATATCGTCTTGTTGAGAGACAAAACCGCACAAGACGCTTCTGGGGAGGAAGGCTAGAATGTGGCAACTTGTCCGGCTTTTCTGGAAAAGCATTGATGCGCTTATCGCGCTGTTGCTTGCGGCCATGATCGTGCTGGTATTCACCAATGTCGTGCTGCGCTACGGGTTCTCGTCCGGGATCAGGCAGTCTGTCGAACTGGCGCGCATGTGGTTTGTCTGGGTGGTGATGCTGGGTGCGGCAGTCACGCTGCGCCGGGGCGAACATCTGGCGCTGACCGAATTTTCCGAGAATCTGGCACCGCGCGCTGTTCCCTGGCTGCGCCGCCTGTGCTGGCTCATCGTAATCGGAGCCGTGATCATGCTGTTTCAGGGAACACTGAAGCAGACCAACGCCAATTGGAGCAACATCTCGCAACTGACAGGCCTACCATCGGCGCTGTTTTATCTTGCCGGGGTGATTTCTGCAATCTTGATGGGCGTAATCGCAGTTGTGCGTTTGATCAACCCCATGGGCGTCAGTCGCCTGCTGGATATTGACGAGGATCGCGCGTGACTTTGTTTCTGTTTCTTGCGGTCTTGATGATCGCCATTTTTGCGGGTTTGCCCGTGGCCTTTGCGCTCTTGCTGGCCGCAGTCGCGCTGATGGTGCATATGAATCTGTTCAGCTCGGATATTCTGGCGCAAGCGCTGATCAATGGCGTGGACAGTTTTCCGCTACTGGCGATTCCGTTTTTTCTGGTGGCGGGCGAAGTGATGTCGCGGGGCGGATTGTCCAAGCGGATTGTTCGGTTGGCCATGTCACTGGTGGGCCATCGTCGCGGCGGGCTTGGCTATGTGGCCATCCTGACGGCGATCCTGCTGGCGGGGCTTTCTGGCTCGGCAGTGGCGGATGCGGCGGCACTGGTTTCGATCCTGTATCCGATGATGCGCAATGCTGGATATCCAGAAGGGCGCAGCCTTGGGCTTTTGGCCTCTGGCGGGATCATCGCGCCCATCATCCCCCCCTCTCTGCCGCTGATCCTGATCGGAGTGGCGGGCAATATCTCGATTGCCAAACTCTTTCTTGCAGGGATTTTTCCCGGTCTCATCATGGGGCTTACGCTGATGGTCGTCTGGTCAGTGGTTATCCGGGGTGAGGATATCGCGACCCTGCCAAAGGCCACGAAACAGGAACGGCGAACCGCCCTGAAAGAGGGGATATGGGCCTTGCTCATGCCGGTCATCATCATTGGCGGAATTCGCACCGGGGCGTTCACCCCCACAGAGGCCGCTGTGGTTGCGGCGGTCTATGCGATCTGCGTCTCGACCCTTATCTATGGCGAACTCAGCTTGCGAGAGCTTTACAACGCCCTTGTTGCCGCCGCGCGTTCAACTGCGATGGTCATGTTTCTTGTCGGCGCGGCCATGGTTGCCGCCTGGATGATCACAATCGCCCAACTGCCGCAACAACTGGCCGTGTTGCTGGGGCCGCTGGTGAGCAGTCCGCGCCTGCTGATGCTGACAATCATGATCCTTGTGCTGCTGGTTGGCATGGTGATGGATCTTGCCCCCACAGTGCTGATCCTGACACCACTTCTGATGCCAGTCGTGCTGATGGCTGGAATTGATCCAGTCTATTTCGGGCTGATGTTTATCCTGAACTGTTCGATCGGGCTGCTAACGCCGCCTGTGGGAACAGTGCTCAATGTTGTCTGCGGCGTTGGCAAGGTCAAGCTCAGCGCGGCAGTGAGAGGGGTGGCACCCTTCATCCTGGCCTATATCGGGCTGTTGGGCCTGTTCATCGCCTTTCCGCAGATTATCACGACCCCCGCCAGAATTCTGGGCGGATAACACCCAAGGGAGGACACCACCATGAAACTGATGAAAACACTGGGGCTGGCTTCGGCCATCGCCGTTGCAGCACTGACAGCGCAGGCGCAGACCACCTTGCGCTTTGCCCATCCCGTTGCAGAAACCGATCTGCAACATACGATGGCGCTGTTTTTCAAAGAACAGGTCGAAGAGCGAACAGGCGGCTCTGTCTCTGTGCAGATATTTCCACAGGGCCAGCTTGGCAATGACAGTGCGATGATTGATGGCGCGCGTTCGGGCATTATCGATATCGTGTTGGTAGGGCTGAACAATTACACTGGTTTGGTGCCAGTTGCGGGTGTTTTTGAACTGCCCTTCATGTTCCCGGCGCGAGAGCTTGCCTATCAGGCGCTGGACGGAGATGTGGGCCAGGGCATCGCAGAGCGGTTTGCTGAATTTGGCCTGACGGTTCTGGGCTTTCCCGAAAATGGCTTTCGCACCATGACAAACAGCCGTGGCCCGATCCGGGTTCCGGCAGATCTGGCCGGGATCAACATGCGCACCAATAACTCGCGCGCGCTCAATGACATGTTCGCCGCACTTGGTGCAAACCCGCTGCAATTGCCGATTGCAGAACTGTACACAGCGTTGGAAACCGGCGTTGTGAATGCGCAGGATCACCCTGTCGGGATTGTTTTGTCATTCCGCTATGACGAGGTTCAGCGCTATCTGACACTGACAAACCACGCCTATTCCGCTCTGGGGATGATGATGAACCAAAACCGCTTCAACGGGCTGAGCGCGTCTGAGCAGGCTGTCATTCAAGAAGTCTCGGCTGAAGCGGTTGCCATGCAGCGCCAGATGGCCGCCGACAATGAAGCTGCAATGGTCGCAGAGCTTGAAGGCCGCGGTATGGTGGTAAATTCCGATATCGATGCGGCCGCATTTCAAGCGGCTGTGACCTCGGTTTGGGATGCATTCATCGCCGATAACGGTGATGCGGAAGTGAATGCCATCATGGCCCTTCAGTAAGGGCCAGCCAGAAACCTCCAAGATGGCAGCGCGCCTTGTCGCCCGCTGAATGACAATGCCCCGGCCAGTGGCCGGGGCATTTTAACACGGCCTTCAGATCAGAGCATATCGGGCAAAAGTGGGAACTGGTTTTGCGCGACATGCTCTGGGTTGCGGCCCGGTTGCCGCTTCCTGTGCATCCTTCACGCTTTCAGGGGCTGCAGCGCTGATATATCAGGTGCTATGGGTGCATGAATTGGGGCGGCTCTCGGCATGGCTGTCGCGCCCTTTGCGCGCCTTTGGGCTGGTGGAAATCGGGGTTGCGGCCACAGCACTGGGGCAATTCCTTGTGGCAGATGCCTATGTCGCGCTCTACCCCGCACTCAAGGCCGCCGTTGCGACGACGATCCTTTTTCCTTCGGCCATTCTGTTGGGCGGCACATTGCCGCTGGTGAGCGCATAGAGGGCAATGCTGGTTGCGGGTGGCCACGCTGGGCGGTGAAATCAGCAAGCGCAGCCTCAAGGCTTTGCAGGTCGGCATCCGCAAGCAGCATGCCCGGCGTTCTTCCAAATCGAAAAGCTAGCGCGGCACCGCGATCTATCGCCTCTATATCTGCAACGCCTTCTGCCAATTCCTCCAGCACGGGCACGAGCACCGAAAGTTTCAACCTGTCAGAAATCTGGCGGCGGCCCGTATCGTCCAGCGGAGCGGGATTGGCGGCGATATCCCAAGGGGTATTTTCCGCGCCCTGCGCAACCAATCCTTTGGCAACCGCATAAAACGGGCCAAGCGCCGACAGGTTGCGAACCGCGTTCAGATTGGTTGCCGTACCCACAATATTCATCACAGCGAAAGGCCCCAGCGCAAGACCGAAGGTCTCTTTTGCAACCTCGTCAATCTGAGCGGTCGTGTCTCAGCCTTCATCCAGCAGATGGACTGCTTCATTGGTATAGGGGCAAAAAAAGCGGTTGAGCGCGAAACCATACTGATCGCTGCATGATACTACCTCTTTTCCTGTCTGGCGCAGAAATCCCTGCACGGCGGCAATCACCGTATCGGCTGTATCCGGGCCGCTGACCAACTCAACAACCGGGTTGATCTCTGCAGGGCTGAAATAATGCATCCCGCAAAACCGTGATCGATGGCGCAAGGCTGTCGCAATCTCGGCCAGACGAAGGCAACTTGTATTGCTGGCCAATATGATGGTGTCAGAAACATTGGCCTCGATCTGGGCAAAAATCTGACGCTTCAACTCCAAATTCTCGAAAACTGCCTCGATCACAAGCTTGCAACCGCCAAGCGCTGCAAAATCCGTCGCGCAGTGCAGGCGCGCATGGATGGCAGGCAGGGCGTTTGGGGCAAGGCGGCCTTTCTCTGCCTGCCGGGCCAGATAACGCTCAAGGCGCTTCGCCGCACGCGCGCAGGCGGCAATATCCCTGTCGATCAATGTCACTGTCACGCCTGACATAACAGCGCCAATCATGATGCCAGCACCCATCGTGCCCGCACCAATAATTCCGATATGATCAATCATTGCCAGTGTCAGCCCATATTCTCTAGAATGATGGCAATCCCCTGACCGCCACCGATACACATTGTTGCAGCCCCATAGCGCCCGCCTATGCGCTGCAACTCATGCACAAGCTTGGTGGTGATGATCGCTCCGCTGGCCCCGACAGGGTGGCCCAGCGCCACCGCGCCGCCATTGGGATTAACTTTCGCAGGGTCAAGGCCCAGCGCATGCATGACAGCACAGGCCTGCGCCGCAAATGCTTCATTGGACTCTATCACATCCAATTGCCCGGCCTGTAGGCCTGCGCGCTCCAATGCGATCTGCATCGCGGGCACAGGGCCCATGCCCATATAGGCGGGGTCGACACCGGCCAGACCATAGCTGAGAATGCGCGCCATCGGGCGGATGCCGCGCGCCTTTGCGCTATCGGCACCCATCAAAATGACAGCGGCCGCCCCATCATTCAGCCCAGAGGCATTCCCCGCTGTCACTGATCCGTCTTTCTGGAAGGCAGGCCGCAGCTTTGCCAAATCCTCGCTGCGTGTGCCGGGGCGCACGTGTTCATCTGTCTCAAACACCCGCTCACCCTTGCGGGTTGTCAGGGTGATTGGCACGATCTGCCCCGCAAACCGCCCCTCGGTGATGGCTTTTGCTGCCCGAAAATGGCTTTCGGCGGCGAAAGAATCCTGAACTTCCCTGCTGATCTCATGGCGCTGCGCGATATTCTCGGCAGTCACACCCATATGGCCATGGCCGAAAGGATCGGTCAAAACTGCGGTCATCATGTCAATCGCCTGAACATCGCCCATCTTTTGGCCCCATCGCGCGGCTGGCATCAGATAGGCCGCACGGCTCATGCTCTCTGCACCACCGGCAAGAACAACCTCAGCCTCGGCCAGACGCAATGTCTGGATACCTGACAAGATTGCCTGCATCCCCGACCCGCAAAGCCGGTTGAGTGTCAGTGCAGGGGCCGATTGCGCAACGCCTGCGCCCAATGCAATGGTGCGCGCAAGATACATGTCGCGTGGTTCTGTCGGGATCACATGGCCGTAGAACACCTGATCAATCTCTGCACCGCCAAGGCCCGCGCGCGCCATGGCCTCGGTTGCGGTTGCGATGCCCAATTCTGTCGGCGACAGCCCGGCCAGCGCACCGCCAAAACTGCCAATCGCGGTTCTTACCGCAGATACCAAAACCACATCTTGCATAGCGTGCTCCTCTTTCCTCAACTCTGCGCCATCTTTGGCGGGTTTGTCATTACGCAAATGGCGGCTGCGTATCAGATTTCCGGCAAAGGCGCGGCCCGGCTATGACGCGTCAGAAAGGCTGTGACAGTGGCAAAAAGCGCGGGGGCGCGGGCCTCTGCATTGATAAAATGCGTCCCGCCCGCAATCTCGACATAGCTGCGATCAGGCGCGCCCAGACGATCCAGCAAGCCCAGAGCATCCGAGCGCGTGGATGTCGGGTCTTGCCCACCCCGAACAAGCAGGGTCGGGCAGGTTATCGCTGCCGGATCATAAAGGCTACGACCATTGAAACACTCCCATAAATCCAGAAATGTTCCGTTGGGCACGCGGAAAGCCGCAGGCAGCGCGCTGGCGCCGGGCGCATCATCGTGAAGCGAGGACTCGACCAATGCGGTCAGGACAGAGTCCCTGCGCCACTCCGCACCGGAAGGAAGCTGCGCATCCCAGCGCTCTCTGGTATCGGCCATGCTGACAAGGCGGAACGGCGTGAGAGCGCGCAAACATGCAGGGGCATGGGGATCCGCAAGCATGTCTATCCAGCCTTGATTATGCTGTGCGAAAATAGGCGCATACAGCACCAATGCCGCGATTTTCCGGCCCATCTGCGCAATGACATAGCGCGCCGATGTCACTGTCCCCCAAGACCAGCCCAGAACTGAAACCGCCATGCCGCCATGCCGCTGCGATATCCAATCGACAGCATCGGCAATATCGGCGATCGCCTCTTGCCCCGTGGCATAAGCCCCCTCGGCGGGAAAAGCGCGCGGCTTTGCCAGCCCATAGCCCCGGATATCCAGCGCATAGGCGCTAAACCCCGCCTTGGCCAGGTTCTCCAGCCAATTCACCTCAGGATGGGGGATATCAAAAATTCGCCCCGAAAATGTTGCCCCATGCACACATAGAACAGGCGGCCCCACACCATGCTGGCGCAAAGTCAGTTCCAGGCCGGGGTGCTGACGCGATGGGATCTTGATCTTGTGCGACAGATCATAGGCCCGCCAATCTGGCATTATCAGGCCACCTTCAGAACGATCTTGCCAATATTGGCAGAGCTTTCCATACGCTCATGCGCGCGCGCGGCATCGGCAAGCGGAAAAACACTGTCCATCACAGGCGCGATGGCCTTGCTCTCCAGATGCGGCCAGATTTCCGCTTCCAGCGCAGCTGCGATCCGGGCCTTTGCCTCCAACGATTGTGGGCGCAGTGTTGACCCCGTAACCGTCAGGCGGCGTGTCATGATCTGCATCATGTCCATACTGACATGAGAGCCTTCCAGAAAGGCGATCTGAACCAGCCGCCCATCCATTGCCAGAGAATTCAGATTACGCGGAATATAAGCGCCGCCCACCATATCCAAAATCAGATTGGCCCCGCCTGCATCGCGCATCACGGCAACAAAGTCTTCGGATTTGTAATTTATCGCACGTTCTGCCCCCAATGCCAGACAGGCCGCGCATTTCTTATCACTTCCCGCAGTAACAAACACCCGCGCGCCGCGCAGTCGCGCCATCTGAATCGCGGTTGTGCCTATGCCAGACGCCCCACCATGCAGCAAAAACCGCTCGCCCGCCTGCAACTGCCCGCGCATGAAGACATTTGTCCAGACTGTGAAATAGGTTTCGCACAAGGCGGCGGCGGCATCCATATCCATCCCGCGCGGAACGGGCAACGCGTGCTCTGCCGCCGTCACTGCATATTCCGCATAGCCGCCGCCCGGCAATAATGCGGTTACGGCATCGCCCTCTTTCCAGCGCGTCACATTCGGCCCGACAGCGGCAATAAAGCCAGACGCCTCTAGCCCCGGAAGTGGCGAGGCATCTGGCGGGGGCGCATAATTGCCGGCCCGTTGCAGCGCATCGGGGCGGTTTACACCAGCATGGTCAATGCGGATCAGAATCTGGCCCTCGCCGGGAACAGGCACAGGGCATGTGATGGCCTTCAGCACATCCGGGCCACCGTATTCGCTTATTTCCACGGCCATCATATTGCGGGGCAAAGACATCAGACCCTCTTGAGTTTTCTTGTTATGCTGAACGCAGGAGGGCCAGTTTCTCAGCCCTCCTGCACAGTGAACAGACGCCGGACGCCGGTCAGGCCCGCCCGGTCATGCGCAGGAAGTCATGCAGCATGGCCCCCAGACGCCCCGAATATTGCGGATCTTGCGCCGAGAAATCATCCACGACATCCAGCGAGGCTTTGCGCAGATTGGCAACGGCCTCTTCGTCCATCTGGATCAACTCGCCATTGAAGTCATTGACGAACTGCTCTTTGAACAACATGTCGCGATACAGGAAATGTGCCGCCGCCTCTGCCGAAGTTGCGCGGACAATCTCATTCACAACCGCCCGATGCTCGTCACCGATGGCATTCCACGCATTCAGGCCGACCATCACCTCACCATTCAGATGGCCAAGAAGGTCTGGCTCGATGATATGGCGGCAGACTTCTTGGAAGTTCATCCCCCAAGCGGTTGCCGTAGAACCCCAATGCGCGCCATCAACGACCCCGGTTTGCAGCGCCTGATACAGCTCGCCCCCCGGAACGGCCACGGGCGATGCACCCATCTTGGCCAGAACCAGACCAGCCGCACCTGTCGAACGCACGGGCCAGCCGGCAAAATCCGATGTGGTGCGCAAGGGGCGGTTGCTCCACAGGGTCAGTCCCGAATAGGAAACCGGCCCGACCTGATGCACGCCTTGCTCAGCATATGCCTCGCGGATCACATCCAGCCCGCCCATCTCGTAATAGAAGATATCCATCTCCTCGTGGCTGTTCCAAGCCCCGATATGGCCATTCAGATGCCCTGCGGCCGGAACGCGCCCGATCCAATAGGCAGGGTAGATAAAGGCACTTTCCAAAAGGCCACGGCGCACAGCATTAAGCACCTCGCCAGTTGGGACAAGAGCATCCGGCGCGTATGGCTCTACCGTCAACTCGCCGCCAGTCGCTTCCGTGATACGGTTGCAGAACCGCGCGAAAACTTCCTCGTAATACCAGTTTCCTGTGGGCCAATGCGTCTGCATGCGCCACACAGTACGCGCCTGTGCAATCGCAGGCGGCGCAGCGAGTGCCACCCCTGCGGCAGCGCCCGCCGAGGCGGCAAAGAATGCCCTGCGGCTTACGGGTTTTATGGTGGTTTCTGTCATGGTTTTCTCCTCCTCTGGTGTTATCTCCGCAAGCCCCTAGCGGCGCACGGGGAGATCTGTGAAGCTCGTAAGCAATTGCGGGAACAGGAAAATCACGATTCCTGTTATCATCATCAGGAAAAAGTAGGGCAGGATCGCGCGATAAATCTCAACGATCGGTGTCTGGGGACTGAGCGTTTTCAGATAGAAGAGATTGTAGCCGAAGGGCGGCGATATATAGCCGATGCACAGGTTCAGCTGAAACAGGATGCAAAACCAGATCGGATCATAGCCAAGGCTCAGCACGATCGGAAAGAAGATCGGCAAGACAAGCAGAATAATCCCCACCGGATCCAGAAACATGCCCAGAACCAGCGTGATAAGCTGCATCAGGACGATCATCATCCAAGGCTCGATCTGCAGGCCAAGCAAATAGCTTTGCATGAAGCGCGTTCCACCGCCCCCGCCATAGACCGCAACAAAGGCCGAGGCACCAAAGACAATCCAGATGACCATGCCTGTCATACTGGCGGTATCGGCGCAAACATCGCGCAGATATTTCCAAGTCAATTCACGCCGGATCGCAACAGAAAGGATCACGGCCAAAGCCCCCACGGCGGCGGCCTCTGTTGGTGTCGCAATCCCTGCAAAGATCGAGACCAGCACCGAGATGATCACAAGCAAGGGCAAGATCACCGCACGCAGCGAGCGCACACGCTCGGACAGGGGCGCGACAGTTTCAGAGGCAGGGGCCAAAGCCGGATTCAAGCGGCTCTTAATCGCCACATAGCCGATGAACATCGCCAGCAACAACAGCCCCGCAATCAACCCGCCCATGAACAGCCGGCCCACAGATTGCCCCGTCTGCAACCCGATCAGAATAAGCGTGATTGATGGCGGGATCATGATCCCCAACGTGCCAGACGCCCCGATAGTGCCCAGAACAAAGCGCCGGTCATATCCGCGCGCATCCATGGCGGGAATCCCGACAATCCCTGTCGTCACGGTAGAGGCCGCACAACTTCCCGTCATCGCTGACAGGGTTGCCGCAAACCCAGATGTTCCCATCAAAAGCCCACCGGGCGTACGCCCAGACCACAGATAAAACGACTGATAAAGATCATTGGCGATGCGCGACCGCGCCAGCGCGACCCCGATAAAGACAAAAAGCGGAATGGCCGAAAGTAGGATCGACCACATCGACCCGAACATTGTCGAAACAATGGTGAACATACCATTGGGGCCAAAGGTCATCAGGCCGAAAATCACGGCCGTACCCCCCAGAGCAAATGCCAGTGACACACCAAGGAGTATGGAAATCAGCAACATGCTGAACATACCGATTGTCAGAAGTTCGGGTGTCATTATGCGGCGCTCGTGGCTGTCCCGTTGCGACCGACATCAAGTGTAGGGTTGATCATGAGGATGAGCGCGCGAATGGCCTCGACCACGCCTTGCAAGGTGATCATCGCAACACCAAGGAACATGGTCAGCTTGACAGGCCAAAGCGGGTGACGCAGGGCGCTTTCATCG